>JAGBGV010000177.1 GCA_017935805.1 Clostridia bacterium
CAGCTCCCTCCCGGAAGGAGCCTTTTTCTGTCCAAATTTGCTCGTAAATTTTCTCCTCATCGGCAATAGCCTCCAATGAACCACGCGACTATCGCGTGGTTTTCGGTATACAACAAAAAATCGGAGGTTTTCATGCCTCCGATCTTGTTTTATTTATCAAATTTTCTATCATACAGAAGTGCCGCGATCAGTACCACGAAGCATGAGCCTGCGTTGTGTACCAGCGCACCTGTTGTCGGTGTAAGAAGATGCAGCAGTGACAGCACGATTGCCGCAAAGTTAATGGCAAGCGACAGAGATATGCTGAATCTGATGGTGTTGACTGTTGCGCGTGACAGCTTTTTGAGGTATGCTATGCGGGAAATATCATCACTCATAAGGGCTATATCCGCCGCGTCTACTGCAATGTCACTACCGATCGCACCCATTGCCACGCCGACCTCCGCAGTCTTAAGCGCCGGCGCGTCATTTACTCCATCACCTATCATGCACACTTTTTTGCCGTTATTCTGAAGCTCTGCAATCTTTCCAACCTTTTCTTCCGGCAAAAGGTCAGCATAAACCGATGTAATTCCCACCTGCGAAGCAAAATAATCAGCGGTGCGTCGGTTGTCACCGGTCAGCAGAACTGTGTCAACCTCCATGTCTTTCAGCTTCCGCGCGATATCTGCCGTATCAGGTCTCAAAGCATCGGACAGCGCAACGATACCTATGCATTTTCCAACCGCCGCCCCAATAACCACTGCTTTTCCCTGTCCTCGCAAGACCTCAAGAGTCTGTGATACATCATCACTGATCTCGATTCCCTGTTCACGAATGTATTTCTCACTTCCGCACAGTATCTGTTTGCCGTTAAGCGTTGCCGAAATACCCTTGCCTGCGTCCATTTTGAAGTTGTCCGGATCCGCAAGAGCTACAGCCTTTTCTTTTGCGTATGCAGTGATAGCCTTACCGAGGGGATGCTCACTTCTTGATTCAGCAGATGCTACAAGAGAGATAAGCTCGTCATTCGTAATATCTTCATCAAGAGAGATCACATCGGACACCTGCAGCTTGCCGTATGTAAGTGTACCGGTCTTGTCAAATGCTACAGTATCTACCTTACCCATTTTCTCGAGCGCCTCGCCGGATTTGATAACCACGCCGTGCTTTGTCGCCTGACCTATCGCCGCCATGATCGCGGTGGGTGTTGCAAGAACAAGTGCACAGGGGCAGAACACAACAAGCACCGTTACCGCAACAACAATGTCACGCTGAATAATAAACGATGCCACAGCAATAAGCAAAGCTACAGGCACAAGCCAGCTTGCCCATTTGTCTGCAATTCTCTGCATCGGAGCTTTCTTATCCTCCGCCTCTTTTACCATACGTATGAGCTTCTGAAGTGAGCTGTCCTCGCCAACCTTGGTAGCGCGGATGTCAACAGCACCGAATCTGTTGATCGTTCCGCAGAAAACCGCATCCCCTGCCCCTTTGTCAACGGGAAGCGATTCGCCTGTCATGACTGACTGGTCAACAGATGTCTCACCTGAGATTATCTCCCCGTCAACGGGAACAGTCTCTCCGGGAAGTACACGGAGTATGTCTCCAACCTTGATCTCAGCCGCATCTACGGTTTCCTCAACTCCGTTCACTATTCGTCTGCCGCGGGTAGGTGCAAGGCTGATGAGATTTTTCAGTCCTTTTTTTGCCCTTTCCGTAGTTTTGTCCTCAAGCAGCTCCCCTATTGCCATAATAAACGCAACCTCACCTGCCGCGAACACGTCTCCGATAGCTATTGCAGCAAACATTGCAACGGAAATAAGCAGAGCCGATGAAATCTTGCTTATACCCTTATTGTAAACAACTCTCCACAAAGCAAGGTACAAAAGAGGGATCCCACTGATTATCACCGATACCCACGCAGGATCAACGGGAAGTGCGATATCAAGAAGCGAGAGCACGAGGCTTAATACCAGAAACACTCCGCTTATGACCGTCATTGGTATTTTTTCGAGAAATTCCACGATCTCATGTATTGCATGACCGATTTTCTTCATTATTATGTTTCCTTTCAGTTTTAGATTGACTTTCATTTGCTTTAGTCGTATAATGTATTCGTTACCGAACAATCTGTACTGTACTTTACGTTTACATTGTACAGCGTATCAACAAAAATTACAACAATCAAATGAGGCATAATGTAAGATACCGAACATTTATATAAAATTGTACAGGAGGATCCATGGACAGACGTCAGCAAAAAACCAGAAAAGCAATATTTTCCGCCTTTCGCTCACTGCTTGAGAAAAAAAGATATGAGAGTATCACCGTCCAGGACATAATTGACAAAGCAGACATCGGTCGAAGCACCTTCTACGCACATTTTGAAACGAAGGATCTCTTGCTTGATGCCATGTGCGGCGAAATATTCCACCATATATTCAAATACGATCCTTGCCCCTGGAACGGAAGCGACGAAGAGATCGAGGGAAAGCTCTCTCACACCCTTTGGCACATCAGAGAAAGCCGCAATGACATATCCGGTTTGCTTCTTTCTGACAGCAGCGGTCTGTTCATGAGATATTTCAAAGAACATCTGCGCACACTGTTTGAAATGTATGTTGGAGAAAACACAGATAACATTCCGCGGGACTTTCTGATTGATCATTTGGTAGGCAGCTTTGCTGAGGCGGTGCTGTGGTGGTTCAAGGAGAAAATGCAAACCTCCCCTGAGGACCTTGCCCGCCATTTTGTCAGCGTGACTTCCATTAAAAAGTATGCGAACAGCAACAGATAATTTCACCCTGTGACCTATTATTTGTGTTGTTTATACATTGACAAATATACAACATTGCGGTATAATTATTGATATTATTATACAATGGCAAGATATTTTTTGAAATAAAATTCATTATATACATTCGGAGGTATAATAGCAATGGGACTTACACTTGCTGAAAAGATACTCAAAGCTCATGTGGTTGACGGCGAGTTCGTCAAAGGGAACGAAATAGGCATTAAGATAGATCAGACGCTCACACAGGACGCGACCGGCACTATGGCATACATTGAATTTGAAGCTATGGGAATAGATCAGGTCAGAACAGAGCGCAGCGTGGCATATATCGATCACAACACACTTCAGTCCGGCTTTGAGAATGCTGACGACCACCGTTTTATCGCATCCGTTGCAAAGAAGCACGGCATCTACTACTCCCGTCCCGGCAATGGCATCTGCCACCAGGTACATCTTGAGCGCTTCTCTGCCCCCGGCAAAACTCTCATCGGTTCCGACAGCCACACCCCCACATGCGGCGGTATGGGCATGATCGCAATCGGTGCGGGCGGACTTGACGTTGCAGTTGCAATGGGCGGCGGCGCATACTATATTACATATCCGAAGATCGTTAACGTTGAGCTTATCGGCAAGCTTCAGCCCTGGGTTGCTGCAAAGAATGTTATCCTTGAACTGCTCCGCAGGATCTCCGTTAAGGGTGGCGTCGGCAAGATCATCGAATACACAGGTGAAGGCGTGGCTACTCTCTCCGTTCCCGAACGCGCAACCATCACCAACATGGGTGCTGAGCTTGGCGCAACAACATCTATCTTCCCCTCCGACGACGTAACTCTCGGGTTCCTCAAGGCACAGGGACGCGAGGATGTTTGGGTTCCCCTTGCAGCAGATGCGGATGCGGAATATGACGAGCATATCGTTATTGATCTTTCAACCCTTGCTCCTATGGCAGCTTGCCCCCATTCTCCCGACAATGTAAAATCCATCACTGAGATCGGCAAGATGAAGATCGACCAGGTCTGCATCGGCTCCTGCACAAACAGTTCCCTTCTTGATATGCTTAAAGTAGCATATATCCTTGACGGAAAGACCGTTCATCCCGACGTTTCCCTTGCAGTATCCCCCGGATCAAAGCAGGTGCTTAACATGATGGCTGAAAACGGAGCGCTCGCAAAGATCATCGGTGCAGGCGCGAGAGTTCTTGAATCTGCCTGCGGTCCTTGTATCGGTATGGGACAGTCTCCCAACTCCGGCGGTATCTCACTCCGCACATTCAACAGAAACTTCGAGGGAAGAAGCGGCACAAAGGACGGTCAGGTTTACCTTGTATCTCCCGAGGTTGCGGCGGCTTCCGCTATTGCAGGTTACCTCTGTGATCCCAGAGAGCTTGGCAACATGCCTGAGTTTAAGCTTCCGGAAAAGTTCGCGGTAAACGACAACATGATCACTCTGCCCGCTTCTCCCGAGGCAGCACATGAGGTAGAGATCCTCCGCGGTCCGAACATTAAGGAATACCCTGTTACCACACCTCTTGCAGATAGCCTCACAGCAGAATGCTCCCTCAAGGTTGGCGATAACATTACCACCGACCACATCATGCCCGCAGGCGCGAAGATACTTCCCCTCCGTTCAAACATCCCTGCTATCTCCAAGCATTGCTTCGCTGTATGCGACGAAAAGTTCCCCGATCGCGCCCTTTCCCTCGAGAGGAGCATTATCGTGGGCGGCGTAAACTACGGACAGGGCTCATCCCGCGAACACGCAGCACTTGCTCCTCTGTATCTCGGCGTTAAGGCAGTTATCGTTAAGTCCTTCGCACGAATCCACCGTCAGAACCTCATCAACGCAGGCATTCTCCCTCTCGAATTCGTTGATGCGACAGCTTACGACACAATTGAGCAGGGCGATACACTCTCAATCGAGGGTCTGAAGGACAGCGTAATGAACGGCGAGATCATTACTGTGAAGAACATCACAAAGAATACAGAGTTCCAGGTTAAGTGTGAGCTCAGCGGCAGAATGAAGGGCGTTATCGCTTGCGGCGGACTCCTCGAATACACAAAAGAAAATCTTAAATAATCGGAGGCTACAATGGCTAAGATAAAAATGACAACGCCCCTCGTTGAGATGGATGGCGACGAAATGACAAGGATCATCTGGAAATGGATAAAGGACATCCTTATTGAACCTTATGTTGACCTTAAAACCGAATACTACGACCTTGGTCTGGAATACAGAAATGAGACAAACGACCAGGTAACAATAGACTCCGCTAACGCTACAAAGAAGTACGGCGTTGCGGTAAAATGTGCGACCATCACTCCCAATGCGGCAAGAATGACTGAATACACTCTTAAGGAAATGTGGAAGTCCCCCAACGGCACCATCCGCGCAATCCTCGACGGCACAGTATTCCGCACCCCCATCATCGTTAAGGGTATCACTCCCTACATCCCCACCTGGACAAAGCCCATCACCATTGCCCGTCACGCATACGGTGATGTTTACAAGAACACAGAAGCAAAAGCCCCTGCCAACGCAAAGGCAGAGCTTGTAATCACTGACGAAAACGGCAACGAAACCCGACAGACTATCCACAATTTCGGTGCATCCGGCGGTATAGTACAGGGTGTACACAATATAGACGCTTCCATTGAAAGCTTCGCTCGCAGCTCATTCAACTATGCACTTGATCAGAAGAAGGATCTGTGGTTTGCTTCCAAGGATACCATTTCCAAGATCTACGACCACCGTTTCAAGGATATCTGGGCTGAGATCTACGAAAATGAGTACAAGGAAAAGTTTGAAGAGGCAGGAATCGAGTATTTCTACACTCTCATCGACGATGCTGTTGC
>JAGBGV010000178.1 GCA_017935805.1 Clostridia bacterium
CGTCTTCGCTCCGTCTTCTACGTATACGGTTGAAATCCGCCTCGAGGCTGTGGATCCGTACGTTTTCGCATATACACAGATGGGCTCGACCGCTGTGACAGCTACCGTAAACGGCAATGATGCGGTGGTATATGCCTCCCCGGATGGAGAAAAGTATCTGATTGTGAGTTACACGTTCAAGAAAACCGCAGGACTGGAGGTCAAAAAGGTTGAGATCGATGGCCTTGAAGAACCGAAATCCGGCAATCTCCCCGACTATACCGTAACCTATGGGGACACGACCTATACAAAGCAAAGCTATTCTGATGAATATACACAGAACGGCGTACAGTGGTACAACGATACAACCAGAACAGAAATGCGCCCCGGTATCGACAAATTCGAGGGTGGAAACACGTACACCGTTTACATCTTCATCAAAACAACGGGCAAGTATACGCTCGTGTATAACGAGGACGACGACTCGTGGTCGGTAAGTGCAAAGCTCAACGGCAAGAATGCGGGAACTGAAGAGGTATACGAAAACACTCTCACCGTTTGGTACAGCTACACTCTTCCCGAGGATGTACACGTATGCTCACCTCAAAAGATAGAAGAAGTCGAGGCGACCTGCACCACAGACGGCAAAAAGGAGCATTACTTCTGCGACGAATGCGATAAATTCTTCGAGGACGCAAAATGTACCAAGGAAATCAGAAACTTCCTGACCTGGGGCATAATCAAGGCAACCGGACACAGCGGCGGCAAGGCTACCTGTGCAGAGAGAGCGGTTTGTAAAAATTGCGGTGCACCATACGGCGAACTTGAAGCGCACAAATTCGGCTCAAGTTGGGGCTACAAGGATGAAAACGGTCACGCTCATGTTTGCAGCGTCTGCGGTGCTCATGATACGGTAGTATCTCATACAGCAGGCGAGGCAAAGTGCGGACAGGTGTCAAAGTGTACCGAATGTAAGGCTGAATACGGCGAAGTGATCCAGCATCAGTGGAGCACCACCTGGGATTATGCAGACTCAAAGGGACACGCCCACAAGTGCACAGTATGCGGCGAGCGAGGTGAAGTTCAGGAGCACAGCGGCGGCACAGCTGACTGTCAGAACAAGGCGAAATGCTCCGCCTGCGGTACTGAGTACGGCAAATACGGCGACCACAAATGGAGCAGCACTTGGGATTACTCCGAGAAGAGAGGTCACGCGCATAAATGTACAGTTGAGGGATGCGACGAGCACAGTGACATTGTGAAGCACACTCCCGGAGCTGAGGCAACAGAATCCTCTCCCCAGCTTTGCACAGAATGCGGATATACAGTAAAGCCCGCAAAGGATCATAAGCATGACCTTACAAAGGTAAAGGAAGTTGACGCGACCTGCACAGAGAACGGCTGCAAGCAGTATTATACCTGCTCCAGCTGTGACGGCATATTTGCGGATTCAAGAGGAAACGAAGAGATCGAAGACATGAGCACTCTTGTTATTCCCGCAACCAATCACAGCAAGACAAAGTGGAAGACAAATTCAAGTGAACACTGGCAGATCTGCGCGGCGAAGGGCTGTGGCGAGGAAATAGAGGGCACAAGAGGCGAGCATGATTTTGAAAACGGAGAATGCTCTGTTTGCGGATACAACAAGAAGACCGGCAAGGTTGAAACAGAAGAGCCTGAGACAGATGCTCCCACCGAAACAGATGCTCCCACCGAAACTGACGAGCCGAAGACACCTGAAGAAACAAAAGCGCCTGCAGATGAACCTGTGGACGGTGACAAGCAGGATGAGAACAAGGGCGGCAATCCTCTGATATGGGTTATTATCGGATTGGCGGCGCTTCTCGGTATCGCTTGTGTGGTGATAATCGTTATCGTGTCGAAGAAAAACAAGAAGTAATCAATTGAGATGAACTTGAAAAATATGAAATGGATCATACTTGGACTTGGAGCTGCAGTACTGGCCGCAGGAGTCGCTGCAGGAATAATACTTAACCCGCGCAACAGAAAAGGACCGCTATTTGATACCGATGCCATTGACGGCGGAGTTGTCACGCGAAATGACGGAGAGGGTTCACCCAAGGTGATAAGCTCTACTGAGATAACAAGCTTTGACTGCGAATTCTCTCTGATCGCACATGCTGATGAAACAAGGCTTAAGCATGGAGTTTATACCTTACAAGCAGCGCTGAACGGAGATACCGTCGTTGGAAGTATCAGTTGGCGCAACAGGTACGACCCGTCGGGTAAG
>JAGBGV010000179.1 GCA_017935805.1 Clostridia bacterium
TTATACTGTGAAAAGCTTACATCTGAGCCATGAAGACCAACAAAGGGGATGCAGGGGATATCAGCATTCTGGTACCCAACAATATCCCATCTTCCGTTGTCAGGGCGCTTGGTATATTCGAAATCTCCTTTGCGCTCCACATATGTAAGCACATCAAATGCTCTCATCAAGAGCGCCCACTTCGCGTCCTCGTAAGTTGTATACTCACCGTAATACATGATGCCGTGCGTCTCACAAGCCTTTGAATAATCATCAATGAGCTTTTCAAGGAGTCCTGTAAGTCTTTCGGTTATACGATTATTGTGATTCCAAATCTTCTCCTGCACGTCCTTTCCGATGATGGGAAAGGCTGTTTCATATTTGTTTTCTTTCTTAATTAAGAAAGTCTGCTCTGTCAAATATTCCAGTTCGTCTTCCATATAAGGCAGCGCAACGCCGAGTTCAATAGACAACTCCTCCGCTGTCGAAGGATTTCCATAAGCCTCAAGGAAAATATTCTTGTACATTGCGTGATAAAGAATACTCCACGGCTGACCGTGATCCCCATACTTATCACAGCTGTTTGTGAATGAAATTTCTTCCGGCTTATAGCTTCTAACACCAAATTCTCTTGCCATATCCATACCTTCTTTCAAAATTTGTCTCGCTCGGAACAGTCGAGACTTCACAGTATTTATCGGAAGCGAGAGCACAGACGCAATCTCTCGAATGCTTTTATTCTCAATATAATGAGCAACAACGATGTTTCGATAATCACTTTTGATGAACGCCAGCTCACGCCGAAGCAGAGCCATTTGCTCTGTATGTATCATTTCATCAAGGACAGTTTCATTTTCATCTTCGATTTCATAATCGCTGATATCAGAACCTGTTACCGACTCGTTTCGATTATGCTTTTCCTTCGCCCATACTGAATAGCGGTTACGCGCAATCTGCCATACCCACGCTGAAAAGTTCGATGGCACCGTTCCTTTGTTCAAAGCAGCAATGATCTGGAATGCAATATCCTGCGTCAGATCTTCAGCTTCAATATGGTTTCCTGTCTTTTTCAGGCAGAAATAAAACAGCTTCTCCATATAATTCTCGGCAAACTCGCTTGTAAGCCCATCACGCAAAGCCTTCGATTCTTGCATTTTCTCGCCTCCTTTCATCCATATAGTGTGGCGTTTTTGAATTTGGTTGCATTTATTTATAAAATTATATCATAATAATGTGAATCAGTCTACAAAAAGCATTATGTCCACAAATGCATTTGCTTGTAATAAGAAAAAGGCAGAGAATGAAAAACACTCTCTGCATTCCACCCTCGGCAGGCAGCATATTCTTAAAGCCGTTCTTTAGAGTATACGCCATCTGCCCGAGACTTTTTTGTATTGTTCTTTAATTATTTAACCATTCCGAGGAACTTCAGTACAGCAAGAATGATGCCTACAAGACCGTAAATGTCAAGCAAGCTTCCGAGAATCACAAAAATAAAGCCAACAACGGGAAGACCTGCAAGCAGACCGATAAGCAGACCACCGACAGTGCAAACAACGAGGAAAATTACAAGCTGCATAACAAGAGAAACAACATCCTTTTCCTGTACCTTAAAGGGAGTCGGCCATATCATCTTCAAATAATCAATCATAATGTGCCTCCTATGTAAAATAAAGATTATGGAAACAAAGCAATGCTTCCTATCACAGTTCAGTATAGCATATTTTTCACTTTCTGTCAATAAAAAAATGTCGCCGCACTGAATTTTGTTGAAAAAATCAAAGGGATGTGATACAATTAATCCAAAGACAATAAACGAAAGGAAGTCACCATGATAAGGGTCATGTTTGTGTGCCACGGGAATATTTGCCGCTCGCCCATGGCTGAGTTTATTTTGAAGAAAATGGCGGCAGAGCGCGGAATCGAGAACATGTTGATCATATCCTCATCCGCGACAAGCACCGAAGAAATATGGAACGGAGTCGGCAATCCGGTATACCCTCCCGCAAGAGCAGAACTAAAAAAGCACGGCATTGATCCCGGCAGCAAACGCGCGGTACAGCTTCAGCGAGATGACTACGGCAAATATGACTTGTTCATCGGAATGGACTCGGCAAACATCTGCAATATGAACCGAATTCTCGGCGGAGATCCCGAGGGCAAGATACGAAAGCTCATGGACTACACCAACCGCGGAGGAGATGTGGCTGATCCCTGGTACTCCGACAGATTTGACATCGCTTACCGCGACATATACGACGGGTGTGAAGGCCTGCTCGAGTCACTTGAAATCGAATAAACACTACATCCCTCCTGCTGTTTCTACAAGAGGGATGTTTTTTGCTATTTATATCAGAAATTTCTCGGATAAATCACGCTGGGGTCAAAATCGGAGAGCGACTTAACTCCTGTTCGCGCCATTGTTGCACGAAGCTCTCCTGTCATATCGTTGAGCCGTCTTGTAACTCCTACTGCACCTTCAGCGAGCGGTCCCATGAGATTTCTTCCCACGGATACAGCATCAGCACCGAGAGCAAGTGCCTTGTAAGCATCCATTCCGCTCTCGATTCCGCAGTCAACAAATATCTTCATACTGTCGCCCACAGCCGCCTTGATCCGCGGAAGTGCCATAAGCGGCGGAATACAGCTATTCATTCTGCCGTGGTGGTGAGACACTACTATACCGCCAACTCCCGCTTCAGCGCACTTCACAGCATCCTGTACGCTGAGCACGCCCTTGACGATAAAGGGAACCTTTGACGCCTGAACGAACATTTTCAGTTCTTCAGTTGACTTCGGCTTCATAGGGAGATCACGGCAAACATCATATTTACCGTCGTGTGAAAATGCGTGGTCGATATCCATACCCACAGCAAACGCGCCGTGTCGGTTAGCGTGCTCGATTCTCCACAGAACGTCATCATTATTCGCATGAGGCTTGATTATTCTTACCGTTTTTGCGGCAGCAAATATCCGTTCCATCTCATCAGGTTCACCCATGCCGACCCAATGCACTGCTCCTGCGTCCTTCGCGCCTTTTGCAAACTCTACCATTCCGTCATCACAGATATTGTGCAGATGTGAAAGCGCCGCTGTCATGATTGGGGTTTCAAAAGTCTCTCCCCAAAGCTCAAATTTGGTATCGGGCAGATCTGAATCAATATACCGTGTCTCAAGCATCAAGGAATCGAAATATTCTCTTGTCATGTGATTGGAGTCGTGTGTCATATTTATTCTCCTAATGATATTTAATCTTTGAGTTCTTCTCTCTTTTCAACAGCCGCAACTCTGCTCTGGGCGGCATTGAGGCGGGTTGCATCGAACTTTTCCCGTCTGTCGAAGGCGTAGATACCGTTCTTTTCCTGGAAAACGTCGGTGAGCTGTGTGTAGCAATATCCACCGATCTTCGGATGATCAAGTAGCACCTCAGTCAGAGATTCAAAGCGCTCATAGAACTCTTCTATCGTCTTCGGCGCTTCTCCGTATCCCCATGCCGCGCTGTGATCTTCGTCGAGACTCCAATAGATCCCCCCAAACTCCGAAACAAAGTACGGCTGTCCGGGTATGTACGGCATATCGTGGTGAGGGAAGTTATACCAAATCGGTCCCTCTCCCGTGAGAAGTCCGCGGTGATGCTCCCTCAGTTCGTCAGGATTCTGCGTATAGTCATGTACATCGTAAATATCTGTTTTAACGTGAACGTATCCTGATGTATCAATGATCGGGCGCATGGGATCTACCGAACGGGTCATTTCACATACTGTCTCAATGAGTCTGAAATTTCTGCCTACACCTGTTTCGTTGAAAGGACACCAGCACACTATTGCAGGATGGTTGTAGTCTCTCCTAACGGCATCCATCCATTCGGGGAGAATTGACAAAAGAGCTTCCGCCTTTGATTCATCCATTCCCCAGTTTGGGTACTCGCCCCAGAGGATATACCCCGCTCTGTCCGCATGATACAAAAGACGAGGCTCAAACACCTTCATGTGAAGTCTTGCACCGTTAAAGCCTGCCGCCATGGACAGCTCAATATCTTTTCTTAGATCCTCATCGGTAGGTGCAGTATAAATTCCGTCGGGGTAGTAGCCTTGGTCAAGCACAAGACGCTGGAACACAGGTTTACCGTTTATCTCAACAGCATATCCGTTTATTCGCACGTCACGCATACCGAAATAGCTTGTCACCGAGTCTTCCCCTGCTGTAAAGGTGAGATCATAAATATTCGGCTCGCCAACATTCCAAAGCTTGGGAGACGGAATTTGAATGTGCAGTCGCGCATGCTTTCCGAGGACTTTGGCTTTTCCTGATACAACAGCGCCGCCTCTGAATGATACAGCAGCGGTTACCTCATCGATCCCGCAGTATTCTCCCTCGAGTGTCACAAGGATGTCCACAGCAGAAGCATTTACGTCGGGAGTTATCTTTAAGTTATCGATATAATTCTTCGGAACATATTCCATCCAAACAGTCTGCCATATGCCCGTGGAGCGCGTATAATGGCAACCCTTGTTGTAGAAGCCGTGATACATCTGCTTGCCCGTAGGCTGAAGGTCACTCTTGCCGTTGTCTTCCGCAAACACAGCGATCGAGTTGTTCCCTGCAGTTACAGCGTCGGTTATGTCAAGAGTAAAAGGAGTATATCCCCCTGTATGATTCCCTACTTTTTTGTTGTTGAGGTATACCTCACAGTAATAATCCACCGCTCCGAAATGAAGCAGGATGCGCTTGTCCATTCCCTGCCACTCTGCGGGAACAGCAAACGTTCTGCGATACCAGCAGGCGGGGATAAAGTCCACGTACTCTATTCCCGAAAGCTTTGATTCCGGCACAAATGGCACGTTTATCTTGTGCGTATATGCTTCACTTGGGGCAGACCACATTTTCCTCTCGCGTCCCGAGTTACCAAAGTCAAAAGCAAACTCCCACTCTCCGTTTAAGTTAAGCCAGTTATCTTCACGTACGAGCATAGGACGCGGATATTCAGGACGAGGTATGCTGTTCATAAAAATGACCTCCTCTGGGTGATACAGTATGATTTTATACTATCATATACCCGCGAGAAAGTCAATGAAAATATGTTTTCTTATTCGATTATTCTGCCATCAGTTGACACGGTCACAATTGTCCACGGAATAAACTTTCCGCTTGCCATAAGAGCACGCTTTGCAGCATTTTCAATTCCGCCGCAGCAAGGTACTTCCATTCGCACGATGGTCACGCTCTTTATATCGTTGTTCTTAATGATGGCGGTAAGCTTCTCTGCGTAGTCACCTTCGTCAAGCTTGGGACATCCGATGAGAGTAACTCGGTTACGGATAAAACGATTATGGAAGTCGCCGTACGCGTATGCTGTACAGTCTGCCGCGATGAGAAGATTTGCCCCGTCGAAGTAAGGTGCGTTCACCGGAACAAGCTTGATCTGCACGGGCCACTGGGAAAGCTGACTTACCGTGGGACGGCTTTGTTCAACAGCACATGATGACTCCCGTTTTATAGCTCTCGACTGTGTACCCGGGCATCCACATGGGAGAGTTTTCGGAACCATTGATGCTTTATCAGCCTGTGCACGTTTAACTGCTGCCTCGTCATATTCAGGTGCCTCTCTCATCTCAAAGGTGATAGCACCTGTAGGACAAGCGGGCAAGCAATCTCCCAGTCCGTCGCAGTAATCTTCCCTGGTCAGCTTCGCTTTGCCGCCGATCATCTCTATAGCACCCTCGTGACAAGCAGCCGCACAAGCTCCGCATCCGTTGCACTTTTCTTCGTCGATCTTTATAATTTTGCGTAACATATTTATCCTCCGAATTTTGTATTTGGTTCTTGATTTTTCGTTTACATTATAGTATAATTGAATCAGAAATTCTGTTGAAAATTCAACAAAGCGAGCTGTATATGAAAAAATATTATGATATTCTCCGCCGTTGTCCCCTATTCGAGGGAATCAGCGACAGCGATCTCATACCAATGATGGGATGCGTCGGCGGAACAGTAAAAAAATATGATAAACGTGAGAATATTTTCTCCGAGGGAGATCTTGCAAAAAGCGTTGGGATAATGCTGTCAGGAAAGGCGCAGGTTATCCGTGTTGACTACTACGGCAACCGTTCAATAATGGAGAGCGTTTCTCCAACCGAGCTGTTCGGTGAGTCATTCGCCTGCGGAGGAGCGCGTCAGATTCCCGTAGACGTTGTGGCAACGGAGGATTCCGAGGTCCTGCTAATGGACTGTGCAAGGATCACTCGCTCATGCTCCAATGCCTGCAGCTTCCATCAGCAGCTCATATTCAATCTTATGAAGGTAATGGCAAGCAAAAACCTGAACTTTCATCAAAAGATCGAAATAACCTCCAAGCGCACCACACGGGAGAAGCTGATGACCTATCTTCTGCTTCAGGCGAAGAAGAATCGCTCTGCCTCATTTGAGATACCTTACGACAGGCAGGAGCTTGCCGATTATCTCGAGGTTGACCGCAGCGGACTGTCAGCGGAGATAAGCAAGCTACGCCGCGAGGGTGTACTGACATCGGAGAAAAAACGCTTCACTCTGCTTGACGAGGCAGAATAAGCGGCAGGATCAAACGAAAGGAGTAACAAAAAATGAAATTCATATCATGGAATGTAAACGGATTCAGAGCTTGTCTTGAGAAGGGATTTGCGGACTTTTTCGCTGAAGTTGACGCGGACTTTTTCTCAATTCAGGAGACAAAAATGCAGCCCGGTCAAGCAGAATTGATCGCCCCGGGATACCATCAATATTGGTACAGCGCAGAGAAAAAGGGATATTCCGGCACGGCGATATTTACCAAGCATGAGCCCCTCTCCGTAAAATACGGCATCGGCATACCGGAGCACGACACAGAAGGCCGTGCGATCACATTGGAATACGAGAACTTCTATCTGCTCAACGTATACACACCAAACGCACAGCGCGAGCTCGCCCGTCTTGACTACCGCATGACTTGGGAAGACGCTCTCCGCGAATACATCAAATCGCTGGATGAAAAGAAGCCTGTGATTTACTGCGGTGATTTGAACGTAGCGCATGAAGAAATAGATTTGAAAAATCCCAAATCCAACCGTCACAGCGCCGGCTTCTCCGACGAAGAGCGCGGCAAGTTCACCGAATTACTCGGCAGCGGATTCACCGACACCTTCCGCAAGCTTTATCCGGACAAGGTGGAATACAGCTGGTGGAGCTATATGATGAAGGCGCGGGAGAAGAATGTAGGTTGGCGTATCGACTATTTCGTGGTGTCATCCCGTCTGTTTGACAAGGTACAGGACAGCAAGATCCACACCACCGTTATGGGAAGCGACCACTGCCCCGTTGAGCTTGACATTGAACTGTAAAATCGAACAAAAAGAAACAGCAAGGTCTGAGGTATTCCCTCTCCTTGCTGTTGTTTTTTGTGTTAGTATTTCGAAACTATATACTTCTTACCTTTCACTCTTGAAAGAAGCGATCTGAGATCCTCAACGCTTCCATTCGTAATTCCTTCTTTGGACGCGATGTACGCTTGAGCTTTGTTTATGAAGATAAAAAAATACTTTTTTGTCTCAATCACACGCTCAATCGCTTCATATGTGTATTCACTCTCACCGTGACTGCCGTTTCCTTCATTAGTAACACTAATTGTTTCATCGGAAAAGACAAAATTATTAACGGATTCGGCTGTCTTCCCCATCTGCTTGTATGAAATTTTGGGAAGTCTGAAATACATAAAAGTCCAAGCAAACAATATTACAGTGAATATTCTAAGTATAAAGTGATAATCCGAACCAGAATCAATTATTGACAATGCTATGGTTTCCGCAAGAGAAATTATTGATAAAACCACTAAAATCACACCAAACACCTTCGGATTTTGCTTTTTGAAGATATTTGCATAAACCAATGCTTTTACTGCTTTATAGTCATTTTTCGTAACCGCTGTTACATTCATCACTGCCTCCAAAAATTATTGCTTAATTGCTTGCCTTAATGCGAATTACTTAAAGAACAGATGCTTGCGCTTTTTGAAGTAGATGCTGTTGAGTATAATCATAAGAACATTACCTATAGCAGTACCTACAATACTCGCCTTAACATTTCCTGCTTCCACTATTTCGGGCACAATGGTGATCACTGCAACGTAGTAGATAACATTGATCAGAAGAACAATCGCGTATGTTGAGATGAACATTGCAGGTCCGTTCTTATAATAACCCGCAAGGCGGAAGCGTATAACAATCATATATACTGCAAGAGCAATACAAGCAGCACCGTATAAAACATCTAACGTTTTGAGTCCGTCAAACATGGCATACACCAACTCTGCAGTAACCTCGCTACCTGTTTCATACTGCATACCCTGCAATGCCATAAGACCGTTGCCGATATTCAAGAGGGCTCCTGCCCACAAGCTGAAATAAATAAGGAACTTATACCACTTCATTTTTGGCACAGGCTGAACGAGCCCGTCATCTCCTACATATGTTGCCTGAACAGGCTGTGCCTCAACAGGTCTTCCGCAACTCACGCAGAATTTTGCATTTTCGCTGATCTCCGCACCGCAATAACGACAAAACATAATAACCCTCCGAATGAAAAATTATTTGACGTGCGACAAACTCCACTTTATCACACTGATATATTACCATATTTTGGTCAAAAAGTCAACCGTTTGCTCTTTTTTGAATAATAAACAGATAATGCAAAAATTAATCGGCTCTTGAATTTACCGCTTACATCCAACATCCATCTGACCCTATTGCCACAGTTCACCAAATATGCTATAATATCTATAACAAACAGACAAGCGCAAATTGTCAAGGTAACAGGAGCAAGTCATTTATGAGCCAAATCAGGAATATCGGAATTTTCGCCCATGTGGATGCAGGAAAAACTACATTATCAGAACAAATATTGTCCCATGCCGGCGCTATCCGAGCTATCGGGAGTGTTGACTCGGGAACCGCACACACGGACAATCTCCCTGTAGAGCGTAGACGCGGCATCTCGGTTAAGGCAACTTGTGTTTCAGTTAATTATCTCGATGTTCAGATCAATCTAATCGACACACCCGGTCACGTTGATTTTTCCGCCGAAGTGGAGCGATCAATGTGGGCTCTTGACGGTGCTGTTTTAGTGGTTTGCGCAGTGGAGGGTGTTCAGCCACAGACAGAGGTACTCTTCCAAGCAATGGTCAAGCAAAATATTCCTGTACTGTTTTTTCTCAACAAGACTGATCGCGAAAATGCCGACATTCCAAAGGTTATGGCCCAAATCCACCACCTACTCACTCCATGCGCTGTTATTCCAACTGACACTGACCGAGTAAGTGAGCTCATATGCGACAACTGCGATGAGCTACTTGAACGATACTTAAATGGAGAACTGTTTTCTCAAAAGATTATCACCGAAAAGCTGACGGAGTTGACCCATTCTTGTAACGCATATCCTGTCCTGTCCGGTTCCGCGCTCAAGGGAGATGGCGTTCGTGAGCTTCTGGACAGTATTGTGAGTTTTCTCCCGCCTCCCAAAACGGATGATAAATTATGCGGAGTGGTTTTTGCTGCACAGCAGGACAGAAATCTCGGGCGCGGAGTCTGGGTACGACTGTTCGGTGGTTCCCTTGAAAACCGCGAGGCAGTCACTATAGATTTGGGTACTGATCCTCTTACAGGTGATACCAAGCAGGCGCAATATAAGATTACCCAAATTTTCGATGTTAACCAAAATGCTGTTGGCAGAATATCTTCGGGCGATATCGGTGTTGTATACGGTCTCGGCAATGTTCAGATCGGTCAGATTTTAGGCGATATCACAAAGCTTGACAGACAAATCGAGCCCGGAAAGCTCAGGACACCGCTTATTACCGTTCAGGTCATTCCGTCCAATCCCGAAAAAATGCCGGATCTTCGCAGAGCGTGTGAAATACTTTCAAGCGAAGACCCTCTCCTACGCATGCAATTCATCCATACTCTGAACGAGTTGCATCTTCAAGTAATGGGGAAAATTCAGCTTGAAATTATCGAAGAAGTCCTTCGAACAAGATTTGACCTGAATGTCTCGTTTGACACCCCGGCGATCATATATAAAGAAACTGTAACCAACCGTTGCGAAGGATTTGTGGCCTACACCATGCCCAAACCATGCTGGGCAGTTTTGCGATTTGAGATCGAGCCTGCTCCAAGAGGAAGTGGAGTCACTTTTTCATCTACAGTCCCGCTAAGTAAGATTATGGCATGTTACCAGCATCAGGTCGAGCAGGCTATTCCATATGCACTTAATCAAGGACGCCTGGGCTGGCAGGTAACCGATATTAACATTAAGCTGATAGGCGGAGAGCACCATTTGGTCCACACTCATCCTCTCGATTTTATCGTTGCAACTCCCATTGGAATACAAGACGGACTTCGTCGAGGAGGAAGTACACTTCTCGAGCCAATACTTGAGGCACGCTTTATACTGCCGAGTGAGTTTGCGGGCAGGGTTATGAGTGATGTCGTGGCCATGCGCGGAGAGGTGATTGACAGCATCTATGACGGCGAGCGTGTTATACTCAATGCTCTCGTTCCGGTTCAGTCAAGCATGGATTATTCTATCACTCTTGCAACGTTTACAAGCGGTCGAGGTGCAATGAGCGTTAAGCTGCATAGCTACAGAGAGTGCCCTATTGAATTGGGAAGCACTGCTAAGCGTCGAGGAATAGACCCTCTCGACACAAGTAAATACATATTGGCAGTCAGAGGTGCGCTTACGGGAGACATATTCAATTTAGATCAGATTTGATTAATAAAAATATAAGCAAAGGAACCCGAGTATTATTGCATACTTGAGTTCCTTTATTACATAGGCAGTAGATTTGATCTACATAAATCAATTTTTTCTTTCCTTAAGTTTAAGATAACACTCAAAAGGTACTCTTAGATCTCCTCTTCCAACGCCAAGCTTAATATCCGGCTTTGTTGCTCCGTGGAAATCACTGCCTCCACTGCAAACAAGATCAAACTCTTCGGCTATACGGAGTGAGGTCTTTGTAGTTTCCTCGTCATAGGTTGAATAATAGCATTCTATTCCGGAAAGCCCTTCAGCTGTGCTCAAAAATTCGACAAGTTCTGCCTCATTTAAGTTCAAAAACGGATGTGCCAACACTGCAACTGCACCGATTGAATTAATAAAGCCAATAATCTTCCGGGCAGTCAGACGCTTCGGCTCTTTATAATGCCCCGCAGTTTTTGACAGAACCGTATCGAATCCTTCTTTAATGGAACTAATATATCCCTTCTGCACCATAGCCGCTGCTATATGTGCGCGGTTTATCTTTCCGCTTGGAGTTGAATTTTTAATCGACTGATAATCGAGCTGATACCCGGCGCGGTTTAGTGAGTCGATAAGTGCAATATTGCATTCTTCCTTGCTCTTATTCACACTCTCCATCAAGTCTGAAGCCTTGTCATAATGTTCAGGTGATATGAAAAGCCCTAAAATATGAATCTCTTTACCGCAATAATCTACCGAAAACTCGATTCCGGGTACTATGTCGATGTTTTTCCCTTGCGCCGCAGAAATAAAGTCTGTTAACCCTTCAACTGTATTGTGGTCGGTCAGCGCTATCGCCGAAAGTCCGGCTTCAATTGCACCGTCTATAATCTCGGCAGGAGTATAGGTTCCATCAGAAAAAACCGAATGAGTATGTAAATCACAAAGCATAACAGCACCTCCCGTATCAATTCACAACTATTATACCATGAATATTCGGATTCTTCAATATTGTTTAACAATTAGCCGGTGCAAATATCTACAGCCACCTAGATGCCGTGGCGAAAGCGGACACCGGCACCGCGATGAGTAAAGCGCTGGGGTGAAAAGGGTATAAGAAAAGGGCTGAACACGCGGTCAGCCCTTAACTTTTGAAACCTTATCCATGTGTGCCGGAGAGTGTACAAAAAATGATCGATAAAGCGATGAAAAATCCACCTATCACAATTATAGAGATTGAGCGAGCCGTCGGTGATCGCAGTTTGTCTACACAACGAGCAGGTTTTTTAGGATTTATGTAAATGCTTACCGTCTTGTTTTGGAACATTTTTTCAAATTGTTCTGGCGAGCAACTGACGAATCCAACACTTTCATATGTTACGCCTTCATACCAATATCGAAATTTAGGAAATCGCCATTGTATACCTCTGCGTCGACCAGACTGATAGCCAATGCACTCTGCTGTAACACTTTCTGTACACTTGCTATATCCAATGATAGTGTTTAATCCAAGTGTAATCATCAATACACCACTGGGAAGAGAACCGCTAAGAATAAACAACTTTTCCGATTGCAGGTTCAGATTGACTGCAGACATAATTGTACCAGCAAGCAATATAAGTCCTGTGGTACAGCAAAGATATCTATAATTTCTTTCGAAAATCGCTATAATGAAACACGTAATTGTTATGATCGCATATACAATTGTTAATTCAACTATGGGGAAGTGCATTATACAGCCCTCCAAAAACAACAAAGTTAATCTAAAGTTAAAGCCGCAAAGCATCTCTACTTTGCGGCTTTTGTATACGGACATAGCCGCATTTGACGCAGAGAGAGGGATTCGAACCCTCGGGAGATTGCTCCCAAACTGATTTCGAGTCAGCCCCGTTATGACCACTTCGATATCTCTGCGTATTCAATTAAGTTAGTTTATATCATGTGATTCCTGCGGAATCAAGATTTCGATGTCATCTCGTGTTATTCTAACACTGTTATGACCACTTCGATATCTCTGCGTATATTCACTTTTGCTTTTCAGCGCAACAATTATAGCACAACTTCACCAATTTTGCAATAGTTTTCCCGAAATTAATCCGCTCTCGCCACGTCACAGCGCTATTGACCTTGCATCCGATTTGTGATATAATAAAATTTGGTATTAACTCACGAATATTCTCGTCCGAGGTGAATTATGAAAAAAATCAACGAAAAAATCACGAGATGGATCGCTTATCACGAGATCATAGCAACGATAATAATATCCGTTCTCTGCTGTGCGCTATATACATTCGTTATCTGCAGAGGCATCACATCCCCTCTCATGGTGATTGGCGGCAATATTTTCGTGATCTATCTCGTTTGGAGATACGTTTCCTATCGCAAATACAATCTCATTAACAAGGCATTCGATAGTCTTGACAGAGAATGTGATCCGAATCCGCTTTATGAGGAAACAACCGCGCTGCTCAAATCAATGGCGCACAACAAGAATAATACACAGCTTTTCCTCATGTATCAGCACAATGCTCTCACTCACATGGGCGAATTCGAAAAAGCATATCATGTTATTTCCGCAGTTGACGTGAGCAAAATGTCAAAGAAGTTCATCGCGTCAATGTCACTGCTTCACACATACTATATGTTCTCGCTGTGCGACAAAATGGGAAGAGATGAAGAGGCAACCGAATGGTACAACAAGCTGATGGATGACTATTCCGCAGTGCGCGATCCTCTCACTATCGGTCGTGTTGGCAGATCAATTGAGAACGCTAAGCTCATCGATCTCTGCCGCAGGGGTGAGTTTGAAGAAGTGCTCGATCTCATGGAGGACAGCACCACCCCCACAAAGCTTTCGGAGATCATGCGCTCAATGCGTTACGCAAGGTGCTACATCGGAATCGGCGACACCGAATCAGCCCGTGAGCAGCTTGAATATGTTATCGAAAACGGTGGAAAACTGTACTATGTTCAGCAGGCAAAGGAGATGCTTGAAGCTCTGCCTGCTAAATCCAATGAGCTTGAAGATGGAAACCAAGAAGTTCCCGAGGAAGAAAATTGATATAATTCAGAATGGAGAAAAATACAATGAATGAAAAAATGCTTAAGGAATATGCCCGCCTTATAGTTGAGGTAGGCATCAATGTACAGAAGGGTCAGCGACTTGTTATCAACTGCCCCGTTGAATGTGCGCAGTTTGGACGTATGCTCACCACCGCAGCTTATGATGTTGGCGCAAAGGACGTTCTTCTCAACTGGCGCGACGACTATATCAACCGCGAGCACTGGCTCAAGGCAGACGACTCCGTGTTCGACAGCGTACATCCCTGGGATGCACAGAAGAGCCTCACTCTCGCAAAGGAAGGTGCAGGTTTTATCTCCATCGCAGCATCCAATCCCGAAAATCTCCGCGGTGTTGACCCCGAGAGACTCCGCAGATACGATGTTGCTGTTGGCCGCGACATGAAGGAATCCTCCCAACTGATGATGTCCAACTACTGCCCTTGGTGCGTAGTTTCCATTCCGATCATCTCCTGGGCAAAGAAAGTATTCCCCGATCTTTCAGAGGACGCCGCAATGGACAGACTTTGGACAGAGATCTTCAATGCCGTTCGTATTACCGAAGACGGTGACGCTGTAGCCGCATGGAGAGATCACTGCAATAATCTTGAAACCCGCTCTGCTAAACTGAATGAGTACAACTTCAAATCCCTCCGCTACACCAACTCTCTCGGCACTGATCTGACAGTAGGCATGCCCGATGAGCACGTTTGGATGGCAGGCGGCGACACCTCAAAAGCAGGCATCAAGTTCGTTGCGAATATGCCTACAGAGGAGATCTTCTCCGCACCCAAAAAGGATGACGTAAACGGTGTGCTATATGCATCCAAGCCTCTCAACCTTCGTGGAAATATCGTAGACGGTATCAAGCTCACATTCAAGGACGGTCGCATCGTTGACATTCACGCTGATCAGGGTGAGGACATCCTCCGCGCGGCTATTGAAACTGACGAAGGCTCTCACTACCTCGGAGAGATCGCACTTGTACCCTACGATTCACCCATTTCAAACAGCGGAGTGCTCTTCTTCAACACTCTCTTTGATGAAAATGCATCCTGCCATTTCGCATTCGGTGAAGCTTATCCTTCCTGCGTAAAGGGTGGAGACGACCTCCCGATGGAAGAGCTCCTGAAGCGTGGAATCAACGCTGACAGCTCACAGCACGTTGACTTCATGGTTGGTACTGCCGACCTTTCCATCGTTGGTACAACTCACGACGGTCGCGAGATCCCCGTATTCGTTGACGGCAACTTCGTTATTTGACATAATGGCTAAAAGAAAACACAAGTCCCCCGTCTCGCCCTTGAAACGGGGGATCACCATTTCAGCGCTTGCGTTGCTGATAGTCCTCGCCTCAGTCTACTGCATAGTCGCCTATCGAAAAACAGGAACGCTTTTTCCTACTCGCGAGCTATTCGATGGGCTGCCGACTCTCCATTTCGTCGATGTTGGCCAAGGCGACTGCACTCTCGTTACATACAAGGGAGATACGGTGCTTATTGATGCCGGAACTGTGGGAAGAGGCATGACAACGGCAGAATATGTGCGGATGTACGCGCCTGTTGTGGACTACTTCATCATTACTCACCCTCATGAAGATCACATGGGTGGCGCGCCTTTCGTTTTCGATGCGGTAAAGGTGGAGAATCTCGTCCTGTCAACTGATACGGTAATGGACGAGTTTTATATTGAAACTCTCGCTTTGGCATATGAAGAGGGCACGAACATCATTTATCTTGACGATGCTGCAAAGTTCCAAGTTGGTGAGATCAGTATTACAATTCTCGACACGTTTGGTGTGGAATACGATGATCTTAATGACGCCAGCATGATCACGAGAATAGATGTGCCGGGCACTTCTCTGCTCGTTACAGGAGATGCCGAAAAGGCTGCTGAGGTGTATGCACTCGAGCACAACGATCTCGCTCTGCTTGACTGCGATATTCTCAAGGTGGGGCATCACGGCTCGTCTACATCAACCACAGATGATTTTCTCGCCGCAGTTTCTCCGGAAATATGCGTTATCTCCTGCGGAAGAAATAATTCTTACGGTCATCCATCAAACGAGGTAGTAACACGCATAGAAGAATACGGTGCAGTCATTCACAGAACTGATACCGAAGGGACTGTGATCCTGCGCGGCAAAAAGCAAAGTTTTTACAACTACACTAAATAAAAACAACTAATATAAAAGCCTCCCGCGGGGCAGTTGACGGCAAAATATCCGTCTTGCGGGAGGCTTTGGGTTTGGCTTATTTAATCTTGTACTTCAGTCGGAGATTGTCCGCAATCATGGCGATAAACTCGCTGTTTGTGGGTTTTCCCCGGCTGTTTTGTATTGTATATCCGAAGTATGAGTTCAGAGTATCCACATCTCCTCTGTCCCATGCAACCTCAATGGCATGCCGGATCGCACGCTCTACTCTTGAAGTTGTAGTCTGATACTTTTTCGCAACGGACGGATACAGTATTTTCGTTACGGAGTTGATTATATCACAGTCGAAGATTGTCATAAGTATAGCAGTGCGGAGATACTGATAACCCTTGATATGTGCAGGAACACCGATCTGATGAATTATGCGAGTTACCTGCGTTTCTATATCGTGGGACTTGTCCTCGTCTCCGTTCACATCGCTGTGATCAGAAGAAGCGTGATTCATCGCTCCGCGATTTTTCAGTATTGTCTCAATTCCACTGCAAAGAGACTCGTAATCAATTGGTTTTGTCAAGCACAAGGATGCACCGCTACGGTTTGCCTCCATCAGCACGCTTGGTGTGGATACCTGTGTAAGTATGATAAATGACGGCATGTTCTTACCGGATTCATTCGCCTTGGAAATGAGCGCAAGCCCGTCAACTGACCAAAGGTCCGCAATAACTATGCTGTAGCTCTGTCTGCTGATTGCGCGAAGTGCCTCGTCAGCGCTTTTTGCTTCATCTACAGTTGCCCCTCTCGCTGACAACAATTCTCTGCAGCGATATCTGATCTCGTTGTTTTCGTCAGCTATAAGTATTCTTGTATCCATGTCCATTTTTCGTGTCTCCATGCCTTTCTTGTTTTATCTAATTGTAAATATTTACCATTTGTCGGTGAATATATTTTACCATAATTTTCCAAGAAATGCAAGTGCGACCGCGCATAAATAATTTACAAAAATTACCATATAAAATTGGTGATAATTTACAGTTTTGCCTATTTTGCCGTAATCGTCTCATCCACCTGTTCTCTTTTTTCAAGGAACAGAAACATCTTTCTCACCCAATCAGAGAAAAAGCAAGCGGGAACCGATAGCATAAACCATGCTAAAGTAAATACAGGACAAACCTGACCAAGAATATTTCCGGGCTCTGCAGAATAATCCCATACGTCAAGCCGCAAAATGATATTTACCACCACTCCCACAAGAAATTCCACCGCAGTTATTCCAAGGCTGCAAAGGATCCACCGAACTATTCTGCTTACCCGCTGCATACCATGGTTAATCCAGTGAATCATCAGTAAGCACACACCCCCGGTGAGCGTCATGCTCGGGTGAGTATATCCTCTCCACAATAGTTCGATGATTCCGTAGGTCGCCCCTCCGAACAGCGCGATACACAAATATTCCATTTTTCTGAACATAAAAATCACCCCTTGTATGGTTTAGCCACATCAAAGGGTGATTTATTCATATTAAGCTATCTTAAGCTTGATTGCCCGGGGAATTATGCCTGCTCTTCGTCAACAACAGGAGAAGCGGGAGCCTCGATCATGTTGGCAAATTCCTCATCGGTGATCTCCGCTGCGGGCTTCTTCTCTCCAAGATATGAGGGAAGCTGCATGCCTGCCATGTCAAACATTTCAGCGAGAGGCGGAATGCTCTTGTAAAGTCCGGAGATGAAGTCAGCAGTTGTACTCTTGCCGCCGTCAGACTTTGCGCCGCTATCCCAAACAGTGATCTTGTCGATCTGGAGATTCTTGATAGCGTCAACCTGAATGCGTGTGATCTCTTCAAGCTTATCAGCGATCATCAGCTTAACTGCAGAGTCAGCGTCACCGCCTGCAGACTTAACGATCTCTGCAAAACCTTCAGCCTGCTTTGTGAGCATCTGCTTAAGACCGTCAGCCTCAGCCTGCATCTTCATAAGTGTAGCGTCTGCTTCACCCTTTGCACGGCGGCGGATCTGTTCAGCCTCAGCCTCTGCTTCAAGTTCTTTCTTCTTACGCTCGATCTCTGTCTTTACGATTACGTCAGCTTCAAGCTTAGCCTGCTCATAGTGTGCTCTCGCTTCTTCAGCGCTCTTCTGTGCGTCGAAGGATTCCTGCTGAGCCTTTGCCTTTGCGATGTTTTCAGCAGCCGTAGCACGCTTCATAGCTTCTGCCTCGCGCTCACGTCTTGTAGCGTCGGAGTCAGCAACTCTTGCCTTCGCTTCGTTTTCACCTGTGATAGCCTCTGCATCGGACTTGGATACGGAGATTCTCATATCACGGTCAGCCTCAGCCGCACCGATAGAACCTACGCGGTCAGCTTCAGCAACGGATACCTTCGCATCGTTGATAGCCTTGGAAGCAGCTTCCTTACCGAGAGCGATGATATATCCGGATTCGTCGGTAATATCTGTTACGTTTACGTTGATGAGTCGGAGACCGATCTTCTTAAGCTCTGTCTCAACGTTGGATGAAACCGCTTCAAGGAACTTGTCACGGTCAGAGTTGATCTCCTCGATGTCCATTGTTGCGATGATAAGACGCATCTGACCGAAGATGATATCCTCAGCGATCTGCTTGATCTCCTCAATTCTCATGCCGAGAAGTCTTTCTGCCGCGTTCTGCATTACACCTGTTTCGGTGGAGATACCAACTGTAAAACGGGAAGGAACGTCAACACGGATATTCTGCTTTGAGAGTGCGTTACGAAGGTCAACGGAAATGGACATGGGAGTCAAGTCAAGGTATTCATAAGCCTGTACAACGGGCCAAATGAATGACGCTCCACCGTGGATACATTTAGCGCTTCTCTGCTGACCGTCCTGTGTCTGTCCTACCTTACCATAGATAACGAGGATCTTGTCGGAGGGGCATTTTCTGTATCTGGACAGTACAACGATAACCGTTGTAAGTACCAGAAGCACGATAACGCAAACGAGCAGTACTACGTTTGAACTGATGCCGCCTGCTGCCGAAAGTAAAGTTCTCATAGTTTTTCTCCTTTTGATGTATAGAATTTTATTTTTGTTCGGATGTTATTTCTGCTCTGACACGGCGCCGCTTTTTACTGCCGCTCACGTGCCCCAACATCATTGCAGGTATATACGGAAGGGTGTGTATCATAAGGGAGAGGAACATTTCAGACCCGTAGCCATTAGCAAGTTCCTTTAATCCCAATGAAAGATCCCCGGTCATTATTCCTGCCAGCATTGCCACGCTTGTTGCTGAACCAAGAGTCCTGTATCTAAAAACCACAGTGAGCACAACATCGGTCAACCATGCCAGCAATATTGCAATTATTTGATCTTTGTCAATAAGCTTTTCATTCTTTCTGTTGTAATCATATCCTGATTTTCTGAATGAAAAGAATAGAAGCAAAATATCTGAAATAAACCAGATTATTATATACAAAGATCTCTCGACAATAGACTCAGGCTCAAAAAAACGAACAAACGTTGTTGAAACGCAAGTTATTCCTAACGCTAACAATGCAAAACCGAGTACCCGCACTGTGTGAAAGAAATATAACGATTTCAAGTCACTTTTCATCATTTTATCGGCTCGACCACCACAACGCTGTTTTCGTCCGTTGCAACGATGCGAACACTCTCACCTGTTGCGATCTTGCGGTCTGCATTTGTCATGGCAGTAACCTCAAGAAATCTCTCCTGAAGTGTGATGTTGATCTTTCCGGCGCCCTGCATATTCGGCGGGATAGGAATATACACCGTACCAACTCTGCCGATAGCTCTGCCGAGATCGATGTTTCCGCTTGCCTGCAGCTTTGACGCAAGCTTCATTATATATGCAATACCAACAAGCGCAAGGAAACCGAATGCGACTGAAAGAAGAATAGTCACCCAGATGTTGATGCCCGCCTCATGCATTACAAGACCGCTCCAGCCGCCAACCGCTGCCATTGCCATAATGCCTCTGATGGAGAAGAGGGCCATTCCGTCGCTGCCGTCAATGTCAACGTCCGGTCCGTCTATGTCAACATCGTCATCCCCAAAGCCGAAGAACAGCATGACAGTCTGCACTACCAGCACAAGAGTTGCAGGAATTGCGATAAGTGCGAATATCTGTCCTACAAGATCCATGTTATTCCACCACTGAATCATATGAAAGCCTCCTTAATAAATGTCGTATGCATTATCATCGTCCCAGCGCATCTGTCAGATCATCCGCGCGGGATTTGAGCATCGCTGCATAATATGAAATAACGATTATTCTGATAACGCTTGATATCCTGCGTTTTGCGCCGCCGACACGTTCGCTGTAGTCGGAAAGCACCGTTCCGATTGCCTCATCAATACCGTGAACTCCGGCAGAATCAGGATCGGATATTGCGGCAAGCACTCTGCAGATGTAATCATACAGCAAGCTTTCCTGTATGATCTCATCCTCGGGATCATTGCCGTTTACATAAGTCAGCAGGTAAATTATCCTTGACAGCTGCATCGTATCGCGGAGCATATTGATGATTAGGATTCTCGCCAGATGCTCCTTACTGTACGCTTTTTTTGTGGGACTCTGCACCCAGCCGCGCTTGAGCCAATTCTGCAAGGTCGTGCCGTCAATCCCCGTGATCTCGCGTATCTGAGCAAGCATTATCCCGTCGGTGATATAGAACACCTTGTCGAGAAACTCCAGACCTGTCACGCCGCCCATTTTATCAAGTGGAAATAAAGTCCCGGGTATGTTTTCTGTTCTTGATAAAGATTTGATAAAGCACACCTCCTCTGATTTTTGTTTGTAATAGTACTTCTGTACGCTTTCATACTGTAGAGTGGAAATATATCATTTACATTATACACTACCGTCGAAAACATTGCAAGACACACGCTGACATTGATGTTCTCGGACATGTATAAAAAGTAGTCTTTTATCAAGTTTTTATAACATCAAGTCTCCGCGTCATCTCTTTATCAAGATTATACCATGCAGTCACCCGACTGTCAATAAGTTTCATCAAATTTTAATGATAATATTTTGTAATTTAATAAAACACACATTTTTTTAATAAAATTGCAAAAAATGGAGTAAAATCACCTAAAAAAATGAAGAAAACGCTTGAAATCTGAAGAATGATGTAGTATAATTGAGTTTGTCACGTCTTTTGGGGAGGTGAAATTATGCATTCGGGCGATACAGGCGAGAAA
This sequence comes from Clostridia bacterium, assembly GCA_017935805.1. The sequence continues at coordinate 21,136 of JAGBGV010000179.1, forward strand.
ATCGTATATGTGGATAATCTGAACAAATCAGGTTCTCTTTTTTGCACCCTTGCAGGCATAACCAGCCCCAGCCCCGAATATAAGATCTCACGCTATCCCACAAAAGAATACATCATTGAATTTATCATAAGCGGCAGAGGATATATCGAAACAGCTTATGAGACCGTACAAGTTTCCGGCGGTACCCTTTGCGTAATAAATAAGGACGCAAACGTTTCCTGCTATTCCGACCCCGCCGATCCTTACGAA
>JAGBGV010000180.1 GCA_017935805.1 Clostridia bacterium
GCCTTCGGGAATGCAACCCATGCATTCGGAGAACTTAACAACTCTGAGTCTGATAGCAACAAAGTAGATAACATTAAGGATGATTGCAACAAGTGAACCGAGTGCAAGACCAACAGAAGCATCACAATCAGAGAAGGATGTGATGATGTTCATGTAGTTGCCGCTTTCAGCATCGAAGAAGCCGCCGGAGTAAATCATACCTACGATACAGCAGATGATGAGAACTACAACGGGGATAACAAGGTCGATAACCTTGCCTCTTGCGTTAACATCCTGAATCTCTTCAGCCTTCTTAGCCTGTTCGTTAAGTGTTGTAAAGATATCGCCCTTTTCTTCAGCGTTCTTTTCGTGTGTCTTCATTGGACCAAAGTCAAACTTGAACACTGCAAGAACAATCATCATAATGATTGTGAGAAGTGCGTAGAAGTTAAAGGGAATAGCACTGATAAAGAGCTGGAGTCCCTGTCCTTCGGGAGCAAAGCCTGCAACTGCTGCTGCCCATGAAGAAATGGGAGCGATGATACATATAGGAGCTGCTGTTGCGTCGATGAGATATGCAAGCTTAGCGCGTGATACACGCTTGGAGTCTGCAACAGGTCTCATAACGCTGCCCACTGTAAGACAGTTAAAGTAGTCATCAACGAAGATAAGGCATCCAAGTGCAATTGTAGCAAGCTGAGCACCAAGTCTTGTCTTGATGTGTGTGCTTGCCCATCTTCCGAATGCTGCAGAACCGCCTGCCTTGTTCATCATTGCAACGAGTGCACCGAGAAGTACAAGGAAGATAAGAATACCTACGTTGTAGGAATCGGAGAGGCTTGCAATAAAGCCGTCTTCGAGTGCGTGCATAAGTGTGCCTTCAAAATTGAAGTTAGCATAAAGAAGGGCACCGGAAAGGATACCGATAAAGAGTGAGGAATAAACTTCCTTTGTGATAAGTGCGAGAACAATCGCAATTACAGGGGGAAGAATTGACCAGATGGAAGCGTAGAAAGGAGTTACATCCTTACGAACCTGTTCAACTGCCGCCTTGTAGTTGGTTTCAACGTCGGGGTCGCTACCGATAGCTGAATCATAGTTATCGATATAGCTCTGTGCGAGTGTGCTGAGGTCTGCATCTGCGTCTTCTTCAAGCACCTCAACTGCATAAACTGCGTAACCGGGAGTTACATCTGTTTCGGTTTCAGCTTCTGTAGCAAACACGCCGAATGTGCCGAAAACAGTCATAACACACATAAGCACTGCAAGAACTGCAAATACTCTTTTGTTTCTGAACATAAAAGTTCCTCCTAAAATTTTTATAAAAATAAAGACTGCAACGTTGCCGTTACAGTCAGTATTCCAGAATTACGACCGTAATAGCGCTCCACATATGTGACAGACGTAAGGATATTCTCCGTTTTTACATTTACGTCCGGCATGGAATTTTCGGATTTCCCACACCTCGGCGTCATCACCTCATTTTTGCTTCACCGCTTTCCGAAAGCTCTGCAGAAACTATTTTCAGACGCACCTCTATTAATGGTATTATCTTAGTAAATTATATCTTAAATAACAGATTATGTCAACGCATATCCGCCTTATTTCACATTATATTAACAAATATCGACACAACGATGATGAGAATGTGATGAAATTAACAAGCTTTATAAGAAATGCGGAGCATAAACTGAACAGCTCCGCATTGTATTATCTTATATTTCCAGGATTTCCCCTGCAATTAAAGGAATTAAAGAGCCGTCGCTTCCGAGAACAAACACCTTAACGGTATCAACTCCTTCGCCGAGAGTAAACACATCATCTGTTATCTCATCAACGGTGCGGATGTAGGCGTTCTTTATTCTGCCGCATTCGTAGGTGCAGACAAACAAATCATATCCCGATTCGGGAATGTTCTTACACTCAACCTTAAATGAATTGTCCGAAATCTCGACGGAAGTGTTGGATACATAGGTTCTTTTGGCATTAATCAATGTATTGTTCCCAACATCAAAGCTTATATTTCCCCAATCCTTTTCATTTCCGGTATAGTAAACGTTTGTTACAGATGTTCCATAAAATGCAGCATAGCCTATGCTTTTCACCTTGTGTCCTATTCTGACACTATCAATTGTTCCGCATTGATAAAACGCTGCCTTACTTATACTTTCCACATTCTTGCCAAGATAAAGTTCTTTTATGGAGCTACATCCGTAAAATGCATTTTCTCCGATACTTATCACACTGTCACCGATTTTTATGTCTTCAAGCCCCGTACAAAGTGCAAAAGCCTGAAGCCCTATAGTTACAACGCTGTCAGGAATCCGAATTTCTTTTAAAGCAGTGCATCCCTGAAAATCACTTGTACCGATGCTCGTAATACCGTCACCGATTACAATACTCTCCAGAGCCGCACCGAAATACCAATGGTCAAGTGTTGTAA
>JAGBGV010000181.1 GCA_017935805.1 Clostridia bacterium
AACGTTCAGATGAACTACTGGCCCGCATTTATCGGAAATCTGGCTGAAACCTTCCCCGCTTACCGTGATTTCAACCTTGCATTCCGTCCTGTCGCTGAAAAATACGCGGCAGAATATATTAAGGAAAACATTCCCGAGAACTACACGGACGAGCCCGGTGAGTGCGGCTGGACTATCGGAACCGCAAGCTATTCATATTTCATTACAGCACCCGGCGGTCATTCAGGTCCCGGTACCGGCGGTCTTACATCAAAGCTGTTCTGGGAATATTACGATTTCACAGGAGACAAGAACGTGCTCCGCGAGTATGCTTACCCCACGCTCTTGTCCATGGCAAAGCACCTGATGCGCTGTGTCCGCGACTATGACGGACTGTATCTGTCCGCTTTCTCCGCATCTCCCGAGCAGATCATCTCCAACAGCGACAACGATTGGAAACCGGGCATGGTGCAGTATCACCACACAGTTGGCTGCGCATTTGACCAGCAGATGATCTGGGAAAACGCAAACGATCTTCTCAGGTGCGTGGATATTCTCGGTGAGGACACCCTGCCGGAGAAGGACAGAGAAACCATCGCAAAGCTGAGAGAGCAGATCGACCGATACGACCCCGTGCAGGTGGGCTGGAGCGGTCAGATAAAGGAATACCGTGAGGAAAAATTCTACGGTGAGATAGGTGAGTATTGCCACCGCCACATTTCACAGCTTGTAGGTCTCTATCCCGGCACTATTATCTCAAACGACACTCCCGCATGGCTTGACGCGGCGAAGATCTCCCTTGATTACCGCTCCGATGAGTCTACCGGATGGGCGCTGGCTCACCGACTGAACGCATGGGCGAGAACCGGCGACGGCAACCGTGCATATAAGCTGTACTCCAATCTTCTCGGACTGCGCACTTTGCCTAATCTGTGGGACACGCATCCCCCGTTCCAGATCGACGGCAACCTCGGCGGCAGCTCCGGTGTGGCTGAAATGCTGCTCCAGAGCCACGAAAAGTACATCGCGCCCTTGCCGTGCATTCCCGACGAGTGGTCTGACGGCTCATTCAAGGGTATTTGCGCCCGCGGCGGATTTGTGTTCGACGTTAAGTGGTCAGGCGGCTGTGCAACCGAGATGAAGATTCACTCCCGTGTCGGCGGTGTGTGCAAGCTGAAGTATCACGGCATCGCGAGGGCTAATATCCCCTTCACATATACAGTGATAGACGAAAACCGCATCGAGTTTGACACTGTGGCAGGAGAGGACTACCTTATCACCGCAATTCCCGCATGGGAAAAGAGCGAGTGCCCGAAGCAGATCAAAGCAACCCGCGACCTTCGCGTAACGTGGGATTACGATGCCCCGGTCAACCTGTGGCGCGCAACGGATTCTTCTCCCACATATGACCTCATCGGAATAAACATCCACGGCGGCGAGTATATTGACCGCAGCCTCGATTTCTCAAAGGTTGAGACAGTAACATACAAGGTTACCCGCGCTGACACTCTTGATTCATCCTCTGACGGCGCGTATGTGACTCTGAATCACTCCACTGCACTTGAGAGAGACCGCTACCGCGCATGGATACGCCAGCTGAATATGGTGTGCGAATATAAAGCACAAGCGGCAGAGTATTTGGGAGAGTGACCGGATTGTGCAGTTATGAGTTATGGGTTATGATTGCCTGCGGCAAGTTATGAGTTGAGGTAAGAGGTAATAGTGAAGAGGTAATAAGTGTGGAAACTTTTCTCACGTTGTTCGAAAAGTATTTTTGAAAAATGGGGGAGGGTGTATTAAATGGATTGGTTGCACGAAAAAACAAAAGGGGTTTCCAAAGGGGAAAACAGCGCAGTGTAGATATTGCTTGCAATAGATACACAAGCTCTTGTCCCCTTGGCGTTGGGTGATTGATAAGAGGTGTCAACGTCTACACCTCTTATCATCTCCGCGATAGCGGTGACTTTGGTAAAACGAATAAGTTCAGTTAAAGATAAAATAGAGAAAAGTGCAATATAGAAATGCAGATTCCAGTCTCCTCCTCCGTCAGACTTCGTCTGCCACCTTCTCCCACGCATTTCAAGAAATGCTGGAGAAGGCTTGTAAAGAAATAAAGTGCAGTTCGAACCTGTTTGATGCGGACAGGTTAGTTGGGACTGTGGAAATAAACGATGAACAAGATCCAACCCATAACCAATAACTCATAACTAAAAAAGACTCCGAAGAGTCTTTTTTTTATTCTTTTGCAGTCTTGTATATCTCAATAAGCTCAACATCACTCATGCTGGTGGTGCGGCCGTCCTCGTAGAACTTGTCAATGATCTGCTTCATGCGCTGAACGATGGGGGAGCGCTTGTCAATGTCTGCAGACTGCTCATCGGGACAACGGTGCTTCAGCCAGTGTGCGATTCCCGCAAGTCCGCTGTGTGCATCAATCGTAACCTGCGCGGGACGGTTCAGAAGCTTTTCTGTGTTGAAGATGTTGTATATCTCCTCATCCTTCATAAGTCCGTCTGCGTGGATACCTGCCTTTGTTACGTTGAAGTCGCGTCCAACAAAAGGAGTGCGCGGCGGAATGTCATAGCCCATCTCATTCTTGAAATATTCACCGATCTCCGTGATAACGGTGGTGTCCATACCGTCAGTTGTGCCGCGGAGGGAGGCGTATTCCATTATCATTGCCTCAAGAGGTGTGTTGCCGCAGCGTTCACCGATACCGAGCAGTGCGCAGTTGACGGAGGAGCATCCGTACAGCCATGCAGTTGAGCTGTTGGATACTGACTTGTAGAAATCGTTGTGACCGTGCCACTCAAGAAGCTCCGAGGGGAATCCGGCGTAGTGGTTAAGACCGTAAGCAATACCGGGAACGGAACGGGGAAGCGCCGCACCGGGATAAGATACACCGTAACCCATTGTGTCGCAGGCGCGGATCTTGATCGGGATCTTGTATTCTGCTGACAGAGCAGAGAGCGCCTCTGCAAAGGGAACAACAAAACCGTAGAAGTCAGCGCGGGTGATGTCCTCGAAGTGACAACGGGGGAGATGCCCATGTCAAGGACTTCCTTGATAACGCCGAGGTACTTGTCGAGTGCA
>JAGBGV010000182.1 GCA_017935805.1 Clostridia bacterium
ACTCATAGACACTTTGGCAACAAACCATAGGCTTGAGAGAGAGGAGTATCTCACTCTCATCGAAAACAGTGACAAGGAAGAGCGGGAATATCTTGCTTCTTTGGCAAGGGCGGAGAGAGAAAAGTACTATGGCAGAGATGTGTATATTCGCGGACTGATTGAGATCAGCAATATCTGTAAGAACGATTGCTATTACTGCGGAATTCGTGCGTCAAACAAAAACTGCGACAGATACAGACTGACCGAGGACGAGATACTTGAATGCTGTGACGAGGGGTATGCTCTCGGATTCCGCACATTCGTCATGCAGGGCGGCGAGGACGGACACTTCACTGATGAGGTGATAGAGTCTGTACTGACCAAAATCAAATCCCGCTATCCCGATTGCGCAGTTACCTTATCCCTCGGAGAACGCACACGAGAAAGTTATCGCCGACTGAAGGAAGCCGGGGCAGACAGATACCTGCTCCGTCACGAAACAGCCACCGAATCTCACTATGGCAAGCTGCATCCACCGTCATTGACTTGGAAAAATCGCATGAGATGCCTTCGTGATCTCCGGGATCTCGGATATCAGGTGGGATGCGGATTTATGGTAGGCTCGCCATATCAGACTGACGAAATGCTTGCTGATGAGCTTGTGTTTATAGAAAGGTTCAAGCCGGATATGTGCGGTATAGGACCGTTCATCCCACATAAGGACACCGACTTCAGAGATAAGCCTCACGGATCGGTGGGGCTTACCTGTATGCTGCTGTCCTGCATCAGACTGATCCATCCCACTGTCTTGCTTCCTGCAACTACTGCACTTGGCTCACTTGAACAAGATGGACGTGAACGCGGGATTCTCTCCGGTGCAAATGTTGTGATGCCGAACTTGTCCCCATCATCGGTGCGTAAGAAATATATGCTGTACGACAACAAGCTGTCCGACGGTGCTGAATCCGCACAGGCAAAGGCATCACTTGAAGAAAGAATAAACTCCATTGGTTACAGAATTGCTGTAAGCCGCGGAGATGCAAAAAAGTAAAAAATATCTAACGGGGAAGAGAACTGACCCAAAAGAAAGGAAAATATTATGGCAATCTACGATCCCAAATCACTTAAAGCAGAAGAATTTATTAACGACGGTGAGATCCGTGCAACTCTTGAATACGCTGAGGCGAACAAAAACAACAGCGACCTGATCGACGAAATACTCGAAAAGGCACGCCCCAGAAAGACTGCTGCTGGTTGGACCTGTGCGGGACTTACACACAGAGAGGCTTCCGTACTCCTTGCCTGCGACGATCCCGAAAAGATAAAGAGAATATATGAAATCGCTGAAGAGATCAAGCTGGCGTTCTACGGAAACCGTATCGTAATTTTCGCGCCTCTTTACCTTTCCAACTACTGCGTAAACGGATGTGTTTACTGTCCGTATCACTTGAAAAACAAGACTATCCCGAGAAAGAAGCTCACACAGGCAGAAGTTCGGGCAGAGGTTATTGCACTTCAGGATATGGGTCACAAGAGACTTGCTATTGAGGCAGGCGAGGACCCAATAAACAATCCCATCGAGTACATTCTCGAGTGCATCAACACCATTTACAGTGTTCACCACAAGAACGGCGATATCCGCAGAGTTAACGTAAACATAGCGGCAACTACCGTTGAAAACTATCGCAAGCTGAAAGAGGCGGGCATCGGTACTTACATCCTCTTCCAGGAAACATACCATAAGGACAGCTATCTCCAGCTCCATCCCACAGGACCGAAGCATGACTATGCATACCACACAGAGGCAATGGACAGAGCAATGGAGGGCGGTATTGACGACGTAGGACTCGGCGTACTCTTCGGACTTGAGCTTTACAAGTACGAGTTTGCAGGACTTATCATGCACGCAGAGCATCTTGAGGCAGTTCACGGAGTAGGTCCTCACACCATCAGCGTACCCAGACTTAAGAAAGCGGATGACATCAACCCCGACGACTTCGACAACGGCATTGATGATGAAACATTTGCGAAGATCACAGCATGCATCAGACTTGCAGTGCCTTACACAGGAATTATCATCTCCACTCGCGAGACAGAGGCAGTTCGTGCAAAGCTGCTCCGACTTGGCGTATCCCAGGTAAGCGGCGGTTCAAGAACATCCGTTGGCGGATATACCACAGAGGAGCGTCCTCACGATACAGAGCAGTTTGACGTATCCGACCAGAGAACCCTTGATGAAGTTGTTCGCTGGCTTATGGAAAACGGGCATATTCCCTCATTCTGCACCGCTTGTTACCGCGAAGGTAGAACAGGTGACCGCTTCATGAGCCTTTGCAAGACAGGTCAGATAGTAAACTGCTGCCATCCCAACGCACTCATGACACTTACCGAGTATCTCGAGGACTATGCAAGCGAGGCTACAAAGGAAATAGGCTACAAGGTTGTCGAGCGTGAGCTGCAGAACGTACCTAACCCCAAGGTGCGCGGCATTGCGGAGCAGAATATCAAGGACATCAAGGCATCCAACAGACGTGACTTCAGATTCTGATACATGAGGGGAGACGAAATATGAGTCTTAACGAAACAGTTTCGGCTGACAGAGTTCACATCGGATTTTTCGGCAAGCGGAATGTGGGTAAATCAAGCCTTGTGAACGCGGTGACCGGGCAGAAGTTGGCTGTTGTGTCAGATGTGCTCGGAACAACCACGGACCCGGTGAAAAAGGCAATGGAGCTTCTTCCGATCGGTCCTGTTATGATCATCGACACACCCGGATTTGACGATGTTGGTGAGCTTGGTAAAATGCGTGTTGAGAAAACAAGAGAGATCCTTGCTAAAACTGACGTTGCGGTGTTTGTGACTGATGCGACTCGGGAAATGAGTGCGGATGAGGCAGAATTCCTTGATCTACTGAAGGAGAAAAAGCTCGCGTATATCGTTGCGCACAACAAATCCGACGCTTTGACGGTTGTTCCCGAACCTACAGAGCGTGATATCTGGGTAAGTGCGAAGG
>JAGBGV010000021.1 GCA_017935805.1 Clostridia bacterium
AAGATATACGTGGATCACAACACGTATACCGTGTGCGAAAACGGAGAGCCTGTTGTCGGCTATGCATACGACGATTATATGGTTGCCGGAGACTTTGTTTCGCGATCGCTTTGTATGAAATTTACAATCCAATAAAAGATAAATGAGATTGATTTCAATGAACAAGAAAGATTTAATCGCAACAATCTCCGAGAAAACCGGCATGACAAAGAAGGATTTGACCATACCGTGGTAAGATATACTTATAAATAGCGACAACACCCGCATTTTTGTGTGTTTTCCCCTCGAGCTATCAGTCGATGGGAGACCGGTGCTACTTGTCCCGATATATCCGCACTTCCTCAGATCGCTGACAGTATGGCTCGTATAGAAACTTGTCTTGAGAGGAATATTTATTGGGCTCTTGAGGGTACGGACAGGGTAGAATACCTCAAAGAGAGAATCGCAGATGATCTTAAATATCTTCTGTGGGACATTCAGGCATACTCTGTTCACGCAGACCTTGATGATACGGATAAGAAAAATTGTGATGAGGTTCGTGTTGAGATAGAGAACGCTGTAAAGGAATATTTTCACAAGTGAAAACAGATCGTCTATCTCGGGAACACTTGTGGATGATCTTCCTACTTTGCTTGACTTTAATTCCTCAATGCCTTGAGAATGGGTGAGAGGAACCGTTTACTGAAGAAGAAGCAACGGTCTACCGTATGAATGGTAACTGCGGTTTTTTGCCGAAGCACCTTGCATTTTAGATTGCGTTATGCTATAATATAACTTAATTATACGTAGTTTAACAACATTTTCGAAGGAGGTGCGGCTTATGAGTATCATATACGCTATATTAGCGGTTGTGTCACTTGGACTTCTCGTCGGATATTCCGTAGTTGTAGGAAAAAAAGAGCCGTGGCTTCTCCTTCTGTACATATGTATAACCATAGTTAATGTTGGTTACTTCCTTTTATCCGTTTCAAAGTCCGTCCTCTTTGCAATCGTTGCCAACGACATAGCATACTTGGGAAGTGTGTTTTTGTCCATGTGTATGTTCCTGACAATTTACAGGCTGTGCGGTTTTTGCGTTAGCAAAAAGCTTGCCATAACTCTTGCGGTTGTCGGCGGAGTTATGTTTGCGATCGTTGCTACGTCAGGTATTCTGCCGTGGTACTACAAAGAGGTGTCGCTCGTTTACGTTGACGGTGCGGCGAAGCTTGAAAAGGTATACGGTGTGCTTCATCCTACGTACCTCATATACCTTATCGCTTATTTTACCGCTATGGTCGTGTGCATCGTCAGATCTATACAGAAGAAGATGATGGCATCCCAGAAGTACGCAGCGATTCTTGCTGCTGCAGTTCTCGGAAATATTGCTGTGTGGTTCGTGGAAAAATTCATCACATGGAATTTTGAATTTCTGTCTGTGTCGTATCTTTTCAGTGAGCTTATGCTTTTGGGACTATACTGGATAAAGCAGGATTATGACAGCCGCGAGCAGGTTATAGTGCATCCTTCCCCTGTTGATGTTGAAGTGATGACTACCGAAGATAAGATACTGAAGATCCTTTCGTTCCTGCCGTCAGACGTTATGCTCACCACAAGAGAGCGTGAGATGCTTGAGCTGATTCTTCAGAATAAAAAGAGAAAAGAAATCGCCGACGAGCTGAATCTGTCGGAGAACACTATTAAGACCTACACGAGAACACTGTACGGAAAACTTTCCGTCTCATCCAGAGAAGAGCTTTACGCACTGCTTATTAAACACGATTAAGACAAACGACTAACACCTCGGGGACAAAGTAAGGCAAAAGCCAAATATTAAACACCAAAAAATCAAATATAGGACGGCAGAGTATATCTGCCGTCTTTTTTGGCTTTTGGCCTCTTTCACCCCTTTTTCCCCCCTGTTTTATATGCGATTCACCTCTATGGGGGGTACAAATTTGTCAATATTAAATATATACTTATAATATATAAATAATATATTCGTAGGAGATGTGAGAAGGAGGGTGCATATGCCTGGGAATCAAGGTGATGTCGCTGTGTCGGATACAACAGTGTATCGTCAGAACAAAAAACTTTAGTACTTTACGGTGAGGGAACAAGAGGAACCTTCAGCCGAATAATAAATCCCCGGAATTAAAGAAGAAGACAGCATGAAAACAAGAATCATCAGCTTTATGCTTACCGTTATCATGGTGCTTGGTATGCTCCCCACAATGGGGGTAGTTGCTGCAGAAAACCCCAAGCTTCAAATCAGCGGAATTACCATGAAAGACGGCAATTATCTTGCTTCCGAGGCTACGAATACTACCACAAAACAGCCCGATGCAACCAAAGGTTACGCTTATTTAAAGACGGTGTTCTGACCCTGCACAACTTTGTATACCACAGTGATGCCGCATCCGCCGATGATGGCACTGAAAAATCCACCGTGAACGATGCAGGCGAACAGCTTGTAAACGGCTTTGCAAATCTTTTCGGCGCACTGTTCAAGGAAGTCGGAGAGAGCATGATGGGTATGACGAAGTCCGATACGGATAAGCCCGAGGATGACTCTGATGAATAATATCCGGAAAGGAGAAACGATATGAAAAAGATTACAACATTTCTTTTACTGATTGCGATGCTTGCAGGAATGTGCGTCGGATGTGATGATAACAAAGCTCCCGTTGACGGTACGACCGCAGAGCCTGCAAAAACCACTGAGGTCAGTGAGTCTGTAACCGAAACAGCTACGGCTGCAATAACAACTGAGACTGTTACCACGGTAACTACCGATACCGAAGCCGTAACTGCCGCTACCGAGACCACGCCTCTCGAAACAGAGCCCGAATATACCGAGGGACTCTTCATGATCGACTATGCGGAGACAATACTCGGAAACTATTCCGAGTATGACGAGTACGTCATTGACGATACTGCTCCTGCAATAAAAGCGGTCATCTACACGGACGGCGTTGTTAAGGATCTGAAGTTCTACTCTCTCACAAATCCTTCAGTAGACGAGAACGGCAGAATGAGCTTTGATAAAACAGAGCTTTACAGCCATAAGTACATCACGAAAGACCGTCCTATCCTTATTACGTTCACATCCTACGGTACCATTCCTACATACGGCGTATCAGTTACCGATGCTGTAGGCGATACTGTTTGTTTTGCAATTACAATGAACGGTGAGGACGGATCACTCCTTCTGACAGAGATAGGGTGAGGTGACAGAGATGCCCTTAATTGGGAAAATGATTATAATTGGCGTTCTGATATTCTTGGTGATCGTCATGGCAATAGTAGTTTTCGGACTTTATCTGTACCGCCGTGACGGTCGGGAGGTATTTTACAAGATCGACTACGACGGATGCCGTGACAGATTCAAAGATGCACGGAGTATGTACAAAGCAGGGCAAAATGTGACTGTGTATTATAAAGAAAAATATATTGCCACAGATACGGATTATTCCTTTTACCTTGACGGGGAAAGACTTACCGGTACTTTCGTAAAAGGAAAGGGAATTAGGATATCATTCACAATGCCCGATCACGATGTAAAGCTTTGTAGCAGTGGAAAAAACAGTATGGTGGGCTGATCCTATATGCCATGTAAAGGAGTAGGTAATGCGAAAAACGAAACGCAGCGGAAACTTCTTCCTGTGTCTTCTCTTTAATATGATCCTTAATATAGAGTGGACTATTCCGGCATGGATTCTATTGGGACTCCATTTCTGGCTTGGCTGGTCAATATGGTGGTTCTGGCTTGCGCTTGGACTTTGGATTATTAACATACTTCTGTGGATGGATATAATGAGCTGGGCGACGAAATGCGGCAGCGAAAAAGATCCGCCAAAGAAGAATCTGAATCCATATTCCAAAGGAAACAAATATGACGGAGGTTCGACGTGAACCGTATTAAAAGATTGGCGGTGATTTTCATGTGCTTTGCTTTTTTGGCAAGTCTGTTCGGATGCAATAAACAAAAACAACCTGACAGTAACACAACAACTTCCCCGATGGTAACTGCATCCGGTGAGTGGAAGAGCTTCACCATCTCAAAAAGCTCAATGGATAACAGTGCATCATTTTGGTTTACAGTAACTGAGGAAGGTGAAGACTATATCCTCACGGGAATATGCCGTGATTATGACGGCAACGAGTATGACCACGAGGAGGATGGAGTTACCCTTACCGATGAGACTGTAAAGATACTTCGTGATTACAAGCTTGAAGGAATGCCCGATGAGAAAAAAAGCCCGCTTGATGATATGGTTCTTGATGCTGATATGGAAAGCTTCACTGTAACTTTCGATGACGGAACATTTGTAAAAAAATCAGTTCCTTATGAGATCTCAAGCAAGGTGGAATCACTTCTTCGAGATTATTTTATAGGTGGCTGACGTGTTCGTAAACTAATCGGTATGTGACCGAAACAAATAAAATTTAAACTATTATTTTGAAAGGAGTTCTATTATGGGACTTATAAAAGCAGGACTCGGAGCGCTTGGAGGAACACTTGCAGATCAGTGGAAGGAATTCTTCTACTGCGACTCCCTTGACTCCGATATCCTTATGGTTAAGGGAGAAAAGCGCACAGGTAGCCGTTCTTCCAACACAAAGGGAAGCGATAACGTGATCTCCAACGGATCGGGAATCATCGTAAACGACGGTCAGTGTATGATGATCGTAGAGCAGGGTAAGATCGTGGAATTCTGTGCCGAGCCCGGTGAGTTTACCTACGATACCTCAAGTGAGCCGTCCATTTTCGCAGGCTCCTTCGGACAGAGCATTCTTGATACCTTCAAGACTATCGGTAAGCGTTTCACATACGGTGGTGACACCGGTAAGGATCAGAGAGTGTACTACTTCAACACCAAGCAGATCCTCGACAACAAGTTCGGTACAGCAACACCTA
>JAGBGV010000183.1 GCA_017935805.1 Clostridia bacterium
GGATTATCTGTGCAAAGGTGTATTCCGCAACAGGAACAGCATTTGCCGCCCACGCGCTGAACACATCAATGCCTTCTTCAAGAAATTCTCTTGCAAAATACTGAACGGAGCCTGCTCCGTAGAACACCGCTTTAAGGTTAGGGAGATATTCTCTGATCTCTTCTCTTGTGAGGGTCATCATCCCCCATGTGCTGAAAGCATAGTCCGCACGGGAGAGGATATCCTTATATTCGTCAAACTCTTTTTTCGAGATAACATTATCTGTTTCAAAATTGAGGAATGTATGAAGCTTTTCACGAACAGAGGGGCAAAATACGTTTCCGAGTGTTCCCTTCCATTCTCCGAAAAATACTGCGTTTCTCATGGTGTACTCCTTTGCTTAGCCTCCGAAATAGTACTTGCCGAAATCTTCGAATTCAAGTATATCGGAAATTATATAGTTTGATATGAACATTCCGGCAGGAGTGAGAGCATATCTTCCGTTGCCCGCCGTCATGAAACCGTTTTGAATAAATCTCTTGCACTTTGCTCCGTACAAGTTCTCGAATGAGAAGCCAAAGCGCCTTGTGAATTCCCGTCCGTCAATGCCGTCGGTCAGCCTGAGTCTGAGCATGATGTACTCGCCCATTCTCTCTCGCTCTTCCACCTTTTCGAGATTCTCGGTGATCTTTACCTTTGATTCCCGAACAGAAACACCCTCAATGTATCTGTCAATATCTCCGGTGAATGAGAATCGGTTACCGTTGAAATAGGAATGAGCAGACACGCCAAAGCCAAGATATTCGTCGCAGTTCCAGTATTTCAGGTTGTGCAGACACATTTTTCCCGGTCTGGCAAAGTTTGATATCTCATACTGCAGATATCCGTTATCCTTAAGCAGCTCTATTGCGCCGAGATACATATCCGCTTCAGTATCCTCGTCAGGTAAAAGTGGACGTATTTCCGTGAAGTTGTTGGCAAACGGTGTACCGCGTTCGATTTTGAGGTCGTAGAGTGAGATATGATCCGGATTCAATGATGAAACATAACGGATCGTGTGCATCAGTGAGTTGTATGTCTGATGAGGGATACCAAACATAAGGTCAACGTTGATGTTTTCGATCTTCGCATCTCTTGCCATGCGGAAAGACTGAACAAAATCCCTTCTTGAATGGAGTCGGGACAATGCTTTCAGCTCGTTATCGTGAGCACTCTGAAGTCCCATACTGATTCTGTTCACGCCGAGTCTGCGCAGCTTTACAAGGGTGGAGTAAGTCACCGTTGCGGGATTTGCCTCCACTGTGAACTCGGCACGGCGGGTGAGATTGAAGTTTTTCTTTATTGCCTTGATGAGCCGCACAAGCTCCTCTTTGGGGATAGCCGTGGGGGTTCCGCCACCGATGAACACCGTATCAGGCTCATACACCTTTGCCGCCTCACGATAGCTCTCCATATGAGCGATCAGCGCGTCAACATATTTAGTTATAAGCTCATTACTTTGCGGTACTGCCGAGTTGAAATCACAGTACGCACATTTTGATAAGCAGAACGGTATATGGACATAGAGTCCAAGCCGTTTGTTCTCGTTCAGATTGATCTGCATGAAGCTCATGCCTTTCGTTAGTAAAATTTATGTCGGGGGAACTCTTAATCGTCGTCGCCAAGCTTAAGGACTGCCATAAACGCCTCGGGAGATACCTGTACAGAGCCAAGCTGACGCATCTTTTTCTTACCCTCTTTCTGCTTCTCGAGCAGCTTCTTCTTACGAGTAATATCACCGCCGTAGCACTTGGCAAGAGATCGGAA
>JAGBGV010000184.1 GCA_017935805.1 Clostridia bacterium
GAACAGTCTTGTCGCGGTGATGCAACAATGCATTTGTAATCTCCCTGAGACGCTGTCCTAATATAGGATGCGCAAGATACGCTTCGGCTTTGATAAGTAACTGTATCATGGCTTGTATCAGCAAATACACAATATATAGCCTCCGGAGGAGGCTGATTTACAATCATTTATACCTCCAATAGCTCTTCCTGATGTAAATCGGCCTCCTTCTGGAGGCCCGTATTCATGTGCGCTTTGGTCCCCGAACGCCTGGCGGCGTACGGGGTTACGGAAAAATCCGCCTCCTGACGGAGGCGCTGACGCAATTCGGGCTACAGTAAAATGCACATTTACTTACTGCGTTACCTATAATTTTGTGTTTGAATCGCATTTTCCCATAATGGATGTTTCACCCTCATCGAAACGGATAAGCTTATGACTATCGATGATATAAGGGCATTGATTGCATTTTGACGGATGGGAATGGAGCCATAAACCTTATACTTTCAGGGGCAGGCCGTACTACAAAATTGAAAGCACCACCAAGATAATGCCCCGCGAAATGTATGACGAGCGCATCCGCCTGCACGAGCCTCACTCCTGACTTCGTCACTTTTGCGAGACTTTCAAAAGGCACTATTGAATATCAGGGGATTAGCAATATATGCGGGTGATTTAGGGTGACGCAACCGAAGAAAATAGCTATATTTGCGGCATGTTTGTCCACAGAAAGAAGAACCGGTCGGGTACGACAAGTGTTGTTGTGGTCGATAAACATGGTGGTAAGTTCAAGGAGTTGCACACCATCGGCGTATCATGTAATGATGAAGAGATAGAGCATCTGTGTCTTGAGGGTCGCAAATGGATTAAATCCCGTCTCGGCATACAGGAACTGGATTTTGAGGGTTCGGAAAGGAGAAGCCGTGAACTCGAGGCTGCGGAAGCTATGCTTTCCAATGTCGACTCCATATTGCTTAACGGAGCCAAGCTTATTCTCGACAAGGTTTATGATTCCGTCGGTTTCAATCAGGTCGGCGACGAGATATTGCGGCATCTTGTGGTCGCGCGTCTCTGCAAGCCAATGAGCAAGATGGCGACGGTGGAATATCTGAAAAGCCATTTCGACGAGGATGTGGATTTGAACAGGATATACCGTTATCTGGACAAACTATACAACACACAGAGAGATCTCGTGCAGCGCATCAGCGTGGAGCATACGTCCAAGGTGCTCGGAGGCCGTGTCGAGATGCTTTTTTATGACGTGACCTCACTTTACTTTGAGAGCTTTCATGAGGATGTGCTGCGTACCCCGGGCTTCTCGAAAGACGGCAAGCCCGCGGAGACGCAGATTATTCTGGGACTTCTTGTGTGCGAGAACGGATATCCGTTGGCATACAATATCTTCAACGGCGCTCAATATGAGAGCTACACGATGATTCCCATAATCGATGACTTCAAGCGAAGATTCGGCCTTGATGACTTCATTGTTGTCGCCGACTCCGGATTCATGATCAAGCGCAATATAGAGCTGCTGCGCTCGGGAATTTACAGCTTCATTGTCGGTGCCCGGATCAAGAAGTATGCCGGGGAGATCAAGAAGTGGATTCTGTCCTTGTCCCACCAGGATGGCAAGTTTTATGAGAGGGCACTTGACAATGGCGACAGGCTGATTGTGACCTATAGTTCCAAGCGGGCCTCAAAAGATGCTTACAACCGCAGCAAGGGCGTGGAGCGGCTGAAGAAGGCGTATGCTTCCGGCAAGATAACCAAAGACAAGATAAACAGGCGCGGTTACAGCAAATTCCTTAAGATTGAAAACGATGTTTCCGTCAGCATAGACGAGGAGAAGATCAGGGAGGATGAGCAATGGGATGGTCTGAAAGGATATGTGACCAACACCAGTCTTCAACCCAAAGATGTGGTTGCCCAATACAAGGGACTTTGGGTTGTCGAGCGTGCTTTCCGCATATCCAAAGGCACAATTGAGACCAGACCGATATTCCACTTCACTGAGCGGAGGATCGAAGCGCATGTCTGTCTGTGCTTCGTAGCATATAAAATCTATAAGGAACTTGAACGCATTATTTATTGCCTTGCCCTTGACATGAGTGTGGACACCGTTCTGAAAATCGCCAAGACCATCACCACCATCCGGTTGAGATTGCCCTTGAACGGCTCGATGCTCACCCGTACAATGCTTCTGACCCCCGAGCACATGTCCTTGAAGCCTCTTTTTGATCACCTCGGCGTTTAGGGTGACGCAATGACGAAGTCAGGA
>JAGBGV010000185.1 GCA_017935805.1 Clostridia bacterium
AAGAGATAAAGTGTAGTTCGAGCCTGTTTGATGCGGCGGGAGATGAACCCCCGCCCTACGTTTAGCCTGTAAGGTGGAGTGGAGCGGCAAAGACAAAATATAGTTTGTACCTGCTCGAAACACCCAAAAAACAAACAAAAAAGCGGAACCCGAAAGCTCCGCTTTGAATGTTACAAAACATCAGTTATTAGTATAGTTGTCGAAATAGCCCTGAACAAGTACAACAGGTGTGCCCTTGTCGCCCGAGCCGCTGGTCAGGTCGCAAAGTGAACCGATCAGGTCAGTAAGCTGACGGGGTGTGGTTCCCTGTGATGCCACGTTGCCTACGAGATTGCCGTCCTTTTCCTTGATGCTCTTCGAAATAGCCTGCTTCAGCTCTTCGCCTGAAAGATCAGCAAAGTCATTGTCAGCAAGGTACTTCAGCTTGAGCTCGGAGGGTGTGCCGATAAGTCCGTCTGTAAATGCAGGGGATACTACCGGGTCAGCAAGCTCCCAGATCTTACCCTGGGGATCCTTGAATGCGCCGTCGCCGTAAACCATAACCTCAACGTGCTTGCCTGTTCTCTCGAGAATATTCTTCTGAACATCGAGCACCAGCTGCTTGCATTCGCGGGGGAACAGCTTGATCTTGTCCTCAGTTGACTTGTTTGAACCGAGGAGACCGTACTTTTCGTTGCAGCCGCTTCCGTTAATAGGTGCGTTCAGAATCTCGTCAAGACCGACAGCGATCTCAGCGCCTGCCGCAAGAAGAAGTCTCTTTGTTCTCTTTCTTGTGTGGATGTCACAGAAGAGGACTCTCTTTGTATAGTTGAGGATAGCCTTAGGCTGATTTGCGAAAATTACTTCAACCTCAGCACCCATTTCGCGGATGATACTGCTGTAATAGTCAACATAGTCAACGCCTGTGAAAGGATGACGGTTTTCACCAAACAACTCGCGATACTTTTCAAGTGAAAGTACGTCTGTGTAAGGATCAACGCCCGCATCGTCAAGCTTGTCTATTGATACAAGCTCATTTCCGACCTCATCGGAGGGATAGCTGAGCATGAGCACGATCTTCTTCGCGCCCTTTGCAATACCTCTGAGGCAGATAGCGAAACGGTTACGGGAGAGAATGGGGAAAATTACACCAACAGTCTCGCCGCCGAGCTTTGCACGAACATCGGTTGCAATATCGTCAACAGAGGCATAGTTGCCCTGCGCTCTTGCAACGATGGACTCTGTCATGGAAATAACGTCGCGGTCTCTCAGCTCGAAGCCTTCGTACTCCGCCGCCTCGATAACGCTGTTACTTACGATCACAGCAAGGTCGTCTCCTTCGCGAATGATAGGGCAGCGAATACCACGAGAAACTGTGCCGACTCTGCGTTCTCTTGTTTCCATTTGGGTAATTCCTTTCTATATAAAAGAATATGAGTATACGAAGTTATTGTGTTTTTGAAACACTAATGATTATACATTTATTCCGAATAAATTTCAAGAGGTATGCAAAAAAAACTACTATTAAATATACCCCTCATCCGGTTCTCATTTTTATTTATAATAAACAAATATTGCATGATTCTCCCTTTGCTTTGATATTGTTCACATTTTTCTGTTGAAAAAATCCCGATTATGCAATATACTATTCAAAATAACTGCTTTTCAAAGGAATATTATCATGAAAAATCTTATCACAAGAATCATGCTTTTCATCCTCGCATCCGCCATGCTCCTCTGTGCGGTGAGCTGTAAGAAGGACAACGCTGTTCCTGACGATATGATCGTTGCATCCGACGAACTTGCATCCTTCTATCTTTACGTTCCCGAAAAGTGGACCGTTGACCACACAGAAGGTACGGCCGGCGCGTACTACAGTGCAAACGACCCCTCCTCTGTTTTTGCCTCCGCTTGGGAGATGCCCAACGCTGACTCCACTCTCGACGACTGGTGGAACGCTAACCTCACAGACCTTAAGCTGATCTTTGCTGACTTCGCTCTGGTTTCCGAGGATACCACCGTGGTAGACGGACTTGAGGCAAAGTCATACGTTTACACAGCAACTCTCGGAGAGTACTCCTACAAGTTCATGCAGACCGCTTGCATGAAGGACGGCTCCGTTTACATGATCACATACACATCCCTTGCAGAGACCTTTGACTCTCACATGGGAGACGTTGAAAAGATGCTCGAATACTTCACAATAAAGTAAAATGGAACATTATCTCGACAACTCCGCCACAACTATGCCATGCGCAGCGGCTCAGAAAGCAATGATTTCCGCGGCTGCGGTGTGGGGCAACCCATCCTCCGTTCATTCTCACGGGCAGCGTGCGGCATCACTTCTCAAGGAATCCCGTGCAAAGGTGGCTCGCGCACTTGGGCTGCCTCGGTTTTCAAAGGATATGCTCGTCTTCACATCCTGCGGCACGGAAGCGAACAACATCGCCATGCTTGGCTGTGCAAGATCGAAAAATCGCACCTTGAGCGGGCAGGGATATCTCGGCACAGTTATCATAACGGCAGGTGAGCATCCGTCAGTTGACTCTCCGGCGGCGCTTCTTGAAAAAGAGGGATACGCAGTCATCCGCATACCCACAACGGGCGGCGAAATTGATCTTGCGGCTCTGGAAAAGGCACTCACCGACGCTCCCGCTCCCGTAATTTTTGCGGCATTTATGCTTGTAAACAACGAGACAGGTGCAATTTACGACGTGAAGCGGGCATCCGCCATGGTCAAGGGGAAATTCCCCGACGCAACAGTCCACTGCGACGCGGTGCAGGGGTTCATGAAGCTCCGATTCACACCTGCATCTCTTGGTGTTGACACGCTGACGGTAAGCGCACATAAAATTCACGCTCCGCGAGGTGCGGCGGCTTTGTTCATCTCTGCGGAAACGATCAAGCGGAAGAATATCGTAGCTGTTATGCCCGGCGGCGGTCAGGAAAGCGGATTCCGCAGCGGCACGGAGAATCTCATCTCTATCGCGGCTTTTGCCTCCGCTGCTGGGGAAGGCGCGGCTCATTTTGACGAAAACTGCGAGAAGGTACGCGCGCTTCGTGAGTATCTTGACTCACAGCTTACCGAAAAATGCCCTGAAATCAGGTACAACAGACCAAAAAACTGCATACCGAACATTTGCAGTATCATCTTGCCATCCATAAAGAGCGAAACAATGCTGAATCATCTCTCGGCCAGAGGTGTGTACGTTTCCGCCGGCTCGGCGTGCAGTGCATACTCAAAGAAGAAAAGCGGCGCCCTTGAGGCTTTTGGTACACCTACTGCTGACGCCGACTCAACACTCCGAATCAGCCTGTCCCACATGAACGACAAAGGAGACATCGACGCGCTCGTTGAAGGTCTTCGCGAGGGGATCGCATCTCTTCAGCGAAAAAGGTGAGAAATAACCAAAGCCGCAATGCTCTGCCTTTTTTCGGAATTGAGCTTTGCGGTTTGGTTATCAATTCAGCTCATTTTTTCAGTTTAATCAAACACCCACTGTGCGTGGGGCACTTAAGAGGCGTCAATAGCTACGCCTCTTAAGAATCACCCGGGTGGAATATTTAGCACTCGAAACCCATGAATTTAGCCAATTCCACCCCCGAGAACTTCGTTCTCGACTTCTTTAGCTTAAAACGTATGGCGGGGACAAGAGCTGGTTTCGAATGACTTGTCATTCTCCACTGGCGCTGTTTCCCCCTTTTGGATTACCCCCTTTGTTTCAACTGCAATTGATAGCTGTAAGCAATCGCGCCGATTTATTGACTATGTCAATCGAGCCGAACAAGTAAGTTCCAACTTTACAGACGTTTCTGTCGCAATCACGGATATCCACATTGGCGGGAGTCGCGCTATGTTTTATCTCAAGCAAAGTCAAAGGGGTTGGATTCTTAAGGAGGGGAAATTGTGAACGAAGTGAACCTTTCCCCTATCCTTAAGTGCCGGGATCCCAAAGGGTCCGACACGAGGATCCTTTGGAACCTGCGTTAGCAAATAATGCATCCCACGCGGAGTGAGAACAAATAAAAATCCGAAAACGTGATAACGTTTTTTCTAATCCCTCACTAGGAGAGCAAACATGAAATACAAAAACTACATTTGGGACTTCGACGGCACGCTGTACAACACCTACGTCCATGAGATCAAGGTTATGGAAACCGTTCTCGGACGGCACGGGCTGATCGAAACCATAGATCTTGAGGAAATGTACCGCTGGATGAGAGTGGGATACGGAAACATCACACGATTCGAGGGCGTTACAGATGAAATATACAACGAGTTCCGTCGCGAAGGACTGAAAGTCGGTGAAGAAGAGCATGAGCCGAAGATACTCCCATTCGAGGACTGCGGCAAGGTCCTCTCCGCTATAGTTGAAAACGGCGGAAAGAACTTCATCTACACCCACCGGGATAAAACAACGCTCACATGGCATCTTACAGAGCGCGGCATGATCGACTACTTCACCGACATGGTAACCGCCGACGAGCACTTCCCCATGAAGCCGGCTCCCGACGGACTCCTTGCCCTGTGTAAGCGCAACGGGCTTGACGCAAGCGAATCCATCATGATCGGCGACAGAATAATCGACGGCTCAAGCGGTCGCGGTGCGGGAATGAGCGGAGCACTGGTCAATTATCCCCCTCACCTGCCCGACGGAAGGTCTCCGGCAGAGGGCGTGGATCTGGACTACACTGCCACAAGCCTTACGGAATTTGCTCGCCTTATGGACATTCCCCTGGGCGAATGATGCAAAACCAACAAAGACAGACTATTGACAGATAAAAAATATTGTTATCCATGACGTACGATTTCACTTGCAATATGTGCGCGTGTGTGGTATAATAATGTACAAGAGGATATTAAGTATTGAGAGTGGGCGAAACAAAGTCCACTCTCTTGTTTATGAAGACCCCCAACTACTTTTTTTCTTTTCACTCACGCAGTAGCATCGTTTTCTCCAAGCCTTCCTCCGGGAGGAAGGGGGACCACGAAGTGGTGGAAGGAGCCTGCGTAACTAAAAATTTATTTGTATTTACCGTTTGCGCACTCTCCCTCAGTCGCGAAACGCGACAGCTCCCTATAACGTAGTTATGGCCGGAGGGAGCCATATGAAATCTCCCATGCGTGGGAATACACTGTCTAATTGGGACTATGAAGGAAGGTATCGAATGAAACAGAAGAAAAACATCGCAGGTACAGTCCGCGAGATCGCAGAGCCCCTGGCTGAAAGCTTCGGCTACATTCTGTGGGATGTTGAGTATGTGAGAGAGGGTGCTGACATGGTGCTCCGCATCACTATCGACACAGACGCAGAGGGCGGCATCACTATCGAGGACTGCGAAAAAATGCACCGCGCGATCGACCCCCTGCTTGACGAGGCTGACCCCATTGAGGGCGCGTACATGCTCTCCGTTTCCTCCCCCGGAGTTGAGAGAGTGCTGACTGAGCCACTCCACTATGAGAGAATGGCAGGCTGGGACGTGGAGCTAAAGTTCTACACCGCAGTAGACGGCTCAAAATCCCTCCGCGCAACGCTCATCGATCTTGACGGCGAGGACATCGTTGTTAAGGTTGGAGAAGAAGAAAAACGCTTCTCCCAAAAGTCAGTCGCAAAATGCGAGACAGTATTTGATTGGTAAATAATTTTAAGCAATAAGAATAAAGTAATACGTAATTAGCAAGGAAAGGAAAACAACAATGAACGCAGCGCTTTTTGAAGCACTTGAAATGCTTGAAAAAACAAAAGGCATTCCCGTTGACTACATGCTCGAGAAGATCGAGGCGGCTCTCATTTCCGCATTCAAGAAGGAATACGGAAGCGCATCCGTGAGAGTAGACATCAACAAGGCAAAGAAGGACGTAAAGGTCTACCGCCGCCGCACAGTAGTTGAAGAGGTACTGGACCCCAAGTCCGAGATCTCCTACGAGGACGCACAGGCGATCAGCCGCCGTTACGAGCTCGGCTCTGTAGTTGAAAACGAGATCAAGACAAAGGATTTCGGCAGAATCTCCGCACAGACCGCAAAGCAGGTTATCGTACAGGGCATCAGAGAAGCCGAAAAGGACAATATCGCCCGCGAGTACGAAAAGAAGAAGGAAGAAGTTATCACAGCTATCGTTAACAAGCGTGACGACAGCACAGGAGACGTTTGGGTAGACACCGGCACATCCGACGTTATCCTTCCGAGAAGCGAGCAGATCCCCGGTGAAGAGCTTTATGTAGGCGACAGAATCAGAGTATTCGTTACAGAGGTAACCCGCGACACAGAAAACACACCGCTCATCACCCTCTCCCGTACAGCTCCCGCAATGATCAAGCGTATGTTTGAAATTGACATCCCCGAGATCACCGACGGCACTGTTATCGTTAAGGGTATCGCCCGTGAGGCAGGCTCCAGAACAAAGATCGCAGTATTCTCCCGTGACGCTGATGTTGACGCAGTAGGCGCGTGCATCGGTAACCGCGGTTCAAGAATTGCCTCCATCGTTGAGGAGCTCCGCGGCGAGAAGATCGACGTTATCGAGTATTCCGAGCGTCCCGAAGAATACATCGCAGCCGCACTCTCCCCCGCTACAGTATTGAATGTCGAATTTGACGGCGAGCGCACCTCCTGTGTTCAGGTTTCAGGCGACCAGCTCTCCCTTGCCATCGGTAAGGAAGGTCAGAACGTTCGTCTTGCCGCAAAGCTTACAGGCTGCAAGATCGACATCAAGGGTACAAAGGAATTCAGATAATGGCTGAAACAAGAAAGAAAAAGACCGCAGCAGTACCGGGACAGAAAAAAGTCCCCGAGCGTCGTTGCGTCGGTTGCCAGGGCACATTTCCCAAGCGTGACCTGCTCCGTGTGCTTCGCTCTCCCGAAGGCGTGATCTCCATTGATTTTACAGGCAAGAAAAGCGGACGCGGCGCGTACCTCTGCAAAAATGAGGCGTGCTTCAAGAAGGCGAGAAAATCCGGAATTATCCACCGCGCGCTGGAATGTGAGATCTCCGAGGAAATTTACGACGAGCTTGAAAAGGAAGTTAAGCTCGGTGAATGTGAATAATGTACGGACGGCGGCAATAATATGGTAAGAAGATTCATCGGTCTGTGTATGGCGGCAGGCGGAGTAAAGGTCGGATTCGATCTGGTGCTCGGTGAGGTCAGAAGCGGTCGGGCAAAGTTCCTGATCATCGCAAACGACGCCTCGGAGCGCACCGTCAAGCAGCTCACAGACAAGTGCAAATATTACGGCGTAAAGTATTACTTCAGCGACTTCAGCAGCACGGATATCGCAGACATGATCGGCAAACGGTCATCCTGCGCCGCCGCTGCTTTCACAGGAAGAGGACCGTGGAAAAGTGTGAAAGATCACTTTGAAGCGGCAGTGACACCTGAATGTTCGTTTAACGAAGACAGAAAGGATGATTGATTAATGGCAACGAAGTCAAATTCGATGTTCAAGATTAACCAGCTGGCAAAGGATCTGGGAGTCAAGCCCAAGGAGCTCTCCGGCACACTTGAGGAGCTTGGCATTTCAGCAAAGAGCAATACCGCTTCCCTTGAGGCGGACGAAATAAACCTTCTTTTCGGCAAGCTGACAAAGGAGGCAAGCATCAAGGATATCGACGGATACATGAAGGGCAAGACTGCTATCACTCTGCCCGAGTCTCCCGATAAGAAAGCCGCACGCGAAGCAGCAGAAGCAGAGGCTGCAGCAAAAGCAAAGGCAGAAGCTGAAGCAAGAGCTAAGGCAGAAGCTGAGGCAAAGGCTAAGGCAGAGGCTGAAGCAAAGTCTAAGGCAGAGGCTGAGGCAAAAGCTAAGGCAGAGGCTGAAGCAAAGGCTAAGGCAGAAGCTGAGGCAAAAGCTAAGGCAGAGGCTGAAGCAAAAGCTAAGGCTGAGGCTGAGGCTGAGGCAAAAGCTAAAGCAGAGGCTGAGGCTAAAGCTAAGGCAGAAGCTGAAGCTAAAGCTAAGGCAGAAGCTG
>JAGBGV010000186.1 GCA_017935805.1 Clostridia bacterium
ATTATTATGCTGCTTTTATTATAAATCAATCACATTAAACTGTCAACACCTTTGCTGATGAATTTCAACATTTTCAACATATTTTATCGCAAAAATGTTCACATATTGATATTTGTCAATAATTATTTGACGGTTGAGCGGCGTGCTTTTGCAACATGTGACGTCTCTTTATTGCATATTTCCCTTATCCTTTGAAGTGAAAACACGTTATCCCTTTGTGAAACTTGTTGAGGAAAAGAACCTTGCAAACTCTGCCGTCATATGCTATACTTATGATAGCCACCTTGTAATGAAACGGTGGTTTAGTGCTTGCAGAGAACTGAGTTTATAAAAATGATGATAGATAATAATACTTGAGGAGAATGAAATGAAATTATTATCCGATAAACGCAAACGGAAAATTGTTATAATCATAGCCTCTGTCGCTCTTGCGCTTATACTTATCGTAGGTGCTTGTGCTATCTATCTCAGCGACTATTACCGTGCAGATAATGAAGCAATAGGCGCATTTTTGCCCCAAGGCACGACGTGGAAGGAAGAACCCAACGGCACGATCGTATTTGAGCCAGAAGGAGCAACAAAGGGATTGATCTTCTATCCCGGCGGTAAAGTGGAATATACAGCTTACGTCCCGCTGATGCAGGTGTGCGCTGAGAATGGCATACTGTGTGTCCTCATTGAGATGCCCTTTAATCTCGCCGTTTTCGATATCAGTGCTGCAGACGGTATACAGCAGGAATACCCCGAAATAGAGGACTGGTACATAGGCGGTCACTCACTGGGAGGCTCGATGGCGGCATCCTACCTTGTCGATCATGCAGATAACTATAAAGGTTTGATTTTGCTCGGCTCATACTCCACGGCAGATCTGTCTGATACTGAGCTTGCCGTGCTTTCAGTTTACGGAAGTGAGGATATGGTCATGAACCGCGAAAAATACCAAGAGAACAGCTCAAATCTTCCGAGTGATTTTACCGAATATGTGATCGACGGAGGCTGTCACGCATATTTCGGTATGTACGGAGCGCAGGACGGAGACGGAACGCCAACGATAACAAACGAAGAGCAGATTCGCTTAACCGCTGAAAAAATCGTTGAGATAATGGAGTGAGAAATCAACTGTTTTCCGTAAAAAAAGAATTATTTGAGTTATAATGTTGATATGATTTTTGAGAGGAGGCAAGCAAGATGCCGATCGAACACTTCTATGAAACATATTTCCCGTTTTGGAACGTGCTTGCTGAAGCGGATAAGCAGCTGCTGTGTGAAAACACATCAGAAAAGCACTTTGACCGTTCCGAGCCCGTTCACGACAACATGGGTTGCACGGGACTTTTTATCGTGCGCTCGGGCAGACTTCGCTTATATATGCTATCCGATGACGGCAAGGAGATAACTCTATACCGACTTTCGCCGGGTGATATCTGCATGCTTTCGGCTTCCTGCGTTCTGCAAAGCGTGACATTTGACGTGTACGTTGATGCGGAGGAAGAGAGCAACTGCTATCATATCAGTGCTTCCGCCTTCGGGGACATCAGCAACCGCTATCTTGAAGTAAAGAATTACGCCCTTGAAACTGCCGTCAGCCGTTTTTCGGATGTAATGTGGATCATGCAGCAGATCGTTTTTATGAGCATGGACAAACGCCTTGCTATCTTTCTCTTGGAAGAAACGCAAACAAACGGTAGTGACAGCGTGAATATGACACACGAGACCATTGCTCGTCACCTTGGAACTGCCCGTGAAGTCGTGACGAGAATGCTGAAGCATCTTGCCGCAGACGGTGTTATTGAGGTCACAAGAAAGGGTATCCTAATAATTGACAAAAAGAAACTGCGGAGCATTGCCTATTGACAACACCCCGCAGGTATTAGTCGGTCACCGTACCGTATTCCCAATCGTTGATACCGCCGAACTCCTTAATATTCGTGTAACCTAACATCGCAAGCTCATTTGCGGCGTTTTTGCTTCTTCTGCCGCTTCTGCAATAGACGAGGATCAGCTGATCCTTATCGGTCAGTATGCTTTCAGCTTTCTCTCCGATCTCATAATCGGGAATGAGAACAGCCCCTGCAATATGTCCCGCGGTATACTCTTCGGGGGTTCGCACGTCAAGGATAATATATTCCTGCTCACTGTCCATCAAAGCCTTTGCCTCAGCGGGCGTGATCTGCTCGTAGGTAGCATCTTTGGGTGAGCTGTTTCCTTCGTCACAGGCAACAAGAGCAATGGATAAAATCAAAACAGCAGCTACCAAGAACCATAGAGGTTTGCTCATACCAATTCTGCAAGAATGTCAGCTTTTGGACGCGCGCCAACGATTCTTGCCGTCTCCTTTCCATCCTTGAATATGATCAGCGTGGGAATACTCATCACACCGTATTTCATTGCGAGTGCATTCTCGTTATCCACGTTAATCTTTCCGACAGTGATGTCAGGGCGTTCTTCTGCGATTTCGTCAATGACGGGAGAGAGCATTCTGCAAGGTCCGCACCAATCTGCGTAAAAATCCACGAGTGTTGTGCCGGTTGCGGTTGCATTGTGAAAATTATTTTGATCAAACTTTTGTACTGACATAATATTTACCTCCGTTTTTATTTACATTCGGTGCACACATACTCAGGCACCGTTCTTTCGTTTATTACCGATTCATAAAGTCGCCATCCGCCTGCAAGATTATAACAATCAAATCCGTTGCCTGCAAGGATGCGGCAAGCTATATAGGAGCGAAGTCCTGAGTGACAATGCACATACACTGGCTTGCCTACAGGGATTTCACGGATACGCTCACGCAGAGAGTCAAGGGGAATATGCATAAAACCGTCTATTCTGCCGCGAGCGACTTCGGTGTCTGTGCGGGTATCGAGCAGTGTCACGCTTCCGTCACGGGGCAGAGATTCCACATCGTGCCAGAAGAACTGACCGATCTTGCCTGTAATGACGTTTTCGGCAACGAATCCCACCATGACATCTGTTTGATTGTATGCATCCGGGATCGGCAGAACGATTTTTTCAGAGTCCTTGAATAAAGTGATCTTGCTTGTTTTTTCTGATTTATCGAGATATTTGCA
>JAGBGV010000187.1 GCA_017935805.1 Clostridia bacterium
CCGAAGCTGTCACCCTATATTCTTCCCATGAGAGAGAAGCTTGCGGTAGTTCTTGGTATTTCCGCAGATAGGATCAACGTAAAGGCTACAACAGAAGAAAAAATGGGATTCACAGGTCGCGGAGAGGGAATTGCTGCTCACGCAGTTGTGCTTCTCGAGGAATAAAAGCGCCGACATCGGATACCCAACATCGGCGGTTATATAAACGGTGCGAAGCTATGCGGTGAGTGAAACGTCCTTTGATTTTGATTTCCTTTGGCATGTCTCGCATCGGAATACTGTTTAATAGCGGATATACCGCCATAGACAGTTTATGCTGTAAATTTTCCCATGCCAATTACATGACCACTCACCGATCATCGCTTTGCAGACAGAGCAGTATTTTTTAGCTCACACGAGCGATATATACTCAAAAATTATTGAGCAACACGAAATAAAAATTTTTCAGGAGGACAACGAAATGAAGAACAAAACATCTCCATCACTTTTGGCTGCTGACTTTCTCCATTTGGCGGATGAAGTAAAAAAGACGGAGCTTGCAGGTGCCAATATGCTCCACTGCGACGTTATGGACGGAGTATATGTGCCGAATATCAGCTTTGGCTTCGATATAATCAGTAAGATAAACAAGATAACCGATCTTCCTCTTGATGTACATATGATGACATGCTGTCCGGAAAAATATCTCGACGTACTGAAAGACAGCGGAGCGGATATTGTTACCGTTCATTCTGATTACACAGACAAGGAAACAGTTATCACGACGCTGAAAGGAATAGCAGAACGTGGAATGAAGCCGGCAGTATCTCTCAAGCCTGGCAGACCTGCTGAGGACGCATTTGATTTTGTTCCGTATGTTGACATGATTCTTGTAATGACTGTTGAGCCCGGATTCGGCGGTCAGAAGTTCATGGCGGACATGCTTCCTAAGATTGAAAAATTGCGCGCCTACCTTGACGAAAACAAGCCGGAATGTGAGATTGAAGTTGACGGTGGAATCGGCAAGAATACTATCGGTCTTGTTGCGGAAGCCGGTGCGAATGTGTTTGTTGTCGGAACTGCATCATTCAGAGCTGACGACATGAAAGCTGCTCTTTCCGACATGATTGAGATAGCTGATTCTGTAACAAAGTAAGAGCGATATTTTAATATATAATTTGTAGAATATTACTGTATTTTGTATTTCTCGTCGAAATTCATGGAAAACGCACAAGTTTATGTAGATATTTCTGTTATAACTCACAATCTAAAATTTCAAACTTTTCGTTCAAATTCGACCTGAATTATGCTATAATATATTAGAAATATTATGGTGCATTAAAATAATTACATAAGGGGTATCATATGAGAGACAGCTATTATGGCGAGCTTTCCGTTATCGGAATGCGCGGATGCGAGAAATTTGTAGATCAGGTAGACTACTACCTCAAAGAGTGGCGCAGTCATGATGACGGTGTATCATTCATTACCTGCGCAGACTGTCCGCGATTCGGCTCCGGCGAAGGTAAGGGAATGCTTCACTCTTCCATGAGAGGACATGACGTTTACATTATTTCCGACTGCTTCAATCATGGCGTAACATATAAGATGTTCGGCCAGGAGGTTCCGATGAGCCCCGACGATCACTTCGCTGATCTGAAGAGAGTAATTGCTGCAATGGGCGGCAAGGCAAGAAGAATTACCGTTATCATGCCTATGCTTTACGAGGGCAGACAGCATAAGCGTGCGGCAAGAGAATCTCTCGACTGCTCCATCGCGCTCCAGGAGCTTGTAAACATGGGCGTTCAGAACATCATCACATTTGACGCGCATGACCCCAGAGTTTCCAACGCAATCCCTCTCACAGGCTTTGATAATGTAAGACCTACATATCAGATGCTCAAGGCTCTTGTACGTGAAGTTCCCGACATTTCTCTTTCCAACGAAGATACAATTATCATCTCCCCCGACGAGGGTGCTATTTCCCGTACCATGTATTACGCATCCGTTATGGGACTTGACCTCGGTATGTTCTACAAGAGACGTGACTATTCTATCGTAGTTGACGGCAAGAA
>JAGBGV010000188.1 GCA_017935805.1 Clostridia bacterium
ATACACGATGAAGGGAAGTAAAAACAATCATGTAACCCGTGAATATACCGTTGAAGTTGGCACAGAAGACCTAATCCAGGATGCCAAGATTCACTTAAAAGGTGACATTAATGGCGATGGAAAGATTACGATTGTCGATGCCAACAGAGCGAACCTTCACTTTAAAAACAAATCTATTTTGTCAGGATATGAGTTTTTATGTGCGGATGTCAACGGTGATGGAAAAGTTACGATTGTAGACGTGAACCGTATGAATCTTCACTTTAAAAATAAAAACAAACTTTGGTAAATAATGAAAATATTTCCGAAGGAGGAATGATTTATGAAACAAAGAACTATAAAACGAATTGTGAGTACACTGCTCGCCATGGTGATGCTCATAGGCCTCTTGCCCACGGCGGCGATCCCCGTATTTGCATCAGAGGAATCGGAGAATGAAATTGGCGAAGTGTCAGACGGAGGCGTGATTGAGGTAAGCTCTTGGGACGAATTTGAAGAAGCCTTTGCGCTCTCCGACTTTCACTATACCGGAGAATCCTATACCATCAAATTGATGGAAGATCTGCATTTCAATGCAGACGATGCACCGAGAAGTGCGGAGGTGCTTGTTGACGTACACGTAAGAGGCTGTTTTGTAACTCTTGATTTTAACGGACACACACTTTCGTGCAAGGACAACGATATGGATTCAGAGCTTTCGGATTTTATAAGAATTAATCTGCATGCGTTAGATTACAATACGCCTATTGAATTCATATTGACCGACTCGGTAGGCGGTGGCGGTGTAAGTATGAACTCATACCGTTGGACAGATACAGAGCTGTCAGCGCTCCATATTGTTGACACACGTAATTATATGCATTGGGGTGCTATTTATCAAGAATGCCAGAGGAGCTGTAAGCTTACGATCAATGGCGGAAATTATACCCTTAATGCCACGACCAGTAAATTCTCAGATGGAACCCTTAGCCGTGTCTGTAGCTACCGCGGAACGGTAATAGCAGATAATCTGAAGGATATAGAAATAAACGGCGGTACCTTTACTGCCAAAAGTGGCGGTGTCGTTACATCCTTCGCAGATATGTGTGCAAGAGAACTGTCTGCTTTTGCAACTGTCACTTCGCGTGAGGGTCCCGGCATAGTTTGGACCGAATATCCCGTTATCAACGGCGGAACGTTTATTTCTGACGGATATGCCATTCACCATTTTGATTGTGCGTACGTGTTGGGGGAATCTGAACAGACGGTGTTACCAATGATAAACGGAGGTGTTTTTTCCGGAGGTATCGCCTATATAGGAAAGACCTTTACCTATTCTGACGGCGATGAAGAACTCGAAAATAAAAAGGCGTCGGAAATAATAAACAACGATGCATACGTGGTCTGTATCAAAGATGGCAACATATACGGTCTGGAAGACGATCTGGATCTTGGGGATCTCCACGATGCAGATTCGCTGTACGTTCTTTCCAAATCGTTGTTTGAGCTAAATATTTTGCCGGATGTCGGTGAAATAACCGATATTGAACGTTACACCGAGCAAAGTGACACGTATCAGGTTCAATATAAAGTCCCCTACGGCTTTACCGAGGATCAGATAACTCCGTATATAGCAGTTACTCCAACGGGTGGTATGACCGCGACCTATCAGACTACCCAAAAGGTGATCAATTATTCTGATTACGAGGACGGTCTTACGGTTAAAGCAGGTATTGCAGTTACTGTTCCGGGAGAGGTTCTGTATTTTGAAAATACTTATAACGTTGCAGTCAGCGTCCTCCCCTTAGCTCCTGAAATCCTGGCTCAGCCATATTCTATGACCGTTGCCCCCGGTGAATGTGCCGAAGCTATGGTTGTCGCAAATCACGCGGTGTCCTATCAATGGTACTATCTTTATGACGGAAGCTCTCCGATGAAACTGACTGAAAGCTTGGTGTCAGCCATGGGCGGCGGCGTCACGGGCTATACGTCCCCAAGATTGAGCGTGACTCTTGATGGTGTAGGAAGAGAGTATTTCCAATGTTATGTAACCGGAACGGACGGTTCAACGGTAAAGACAAACAGGATAAGCTTTACCTATGGAACTACGCCGTCGGAAAAGAGCTTTGGCGGCGGTGAATACCTTGCAAACGGTAACGCCGAGTTTAAGCTTTTTGCCCAATATGCCGAAACGGTAACGTGGAAAGTGATGAAGCGTCTAAGCGGAAGCTCCCAGATATACACTCTTGAAGAATTTAAAGAGCTGACCGGTTGTGAGTACAAAACCACGCACAAGGGATATTTGAACGGCTTGTACTGCGCAACAGTGGTATTTGAAAACGTTGACGAAAGCTTCTCGGGAAAATACTTGGTAGGCTATACGATGAAGAATAGCTTGGGCAGCGTTACTGTAATTGATCCTGCCGATATGGTACCGTTTACGCTTGTTGAACCAAGACCTATTATACAGACGTTTATAGAGAGCAAAAGCTGTTATGAAGGCGGAAGGATGACCTTCTCATTCTCGGCGGATGATATGGATTACGCCGAATGGATCTTCGAAAAGCCCGATGAGGATGGCGTGGCGGTTGCGTACGATATAGAAGAGATGAAGGAGCTGTTCCCGGAGGTTACCTTTGAAGAATCACTTTCGGACAACGTTGCAACTCTTAAAATAAGCAATGCGCAGACGGGACTTTCCGAATATATGCTCTATGCATACGGAGGCCTGGCTGCCGAGTCCTGTGCCGGAAGCGCTGAAATGCGCGTAATAGAGTTCACATATGTTCGCCCTGCAGGCGACGGTAGCGAAGGAAACCCCTTCCAAATCACCAATATATGTGAGCTTTACTGGTTCGCAGCATTCGTTAACTACGAAATAAGCATCCCAGCTGACGTTACTGTGGCGCCCAATCAGGCATGCGCCAAGCTGATGAATGACATCACGGTGAACCCCGATCTGTTGACGGATGATTATGCCTTGAATGTGAGCGAAGAGGATGCGGATTATCTGCTTGCGTGGGTGCCCCTCTGTACCACTTACTACTATAAGGGTACTTTTGACGGACAGAACCATACAATCAGTGGCATTTACTGTGTGCCTCAACCTACGAGAATGATCGAGTATGGTCTTTTCGGCAGGGTAGAAGGCGGCAGTATCCGTAATTTGACGCTGAAGGACAGCTACTTCCGCACCCCATTGGAGTATGTTAACAATATGGGCGGTTTTGTCGGTCGCCTCACTTCCGACAGTACCGTGGAAAACTGCCATTTTGACGGCACCGTTACCACCACAATCACCAAGGACAGCGATGTCGGAGATTATTATCAGTACGGCAGAATTGCCGGCATCGTGTGCATGTCAGATGAGGAGACCGAGATTCGTGACTGCACGGTCAAGGGCTTGATCTCCGGTTATGGACAACTGGTGGGCGGCATCGTGGGCTCTGCGGACGGCGAAGTGATCGGCTGCGTGAATGAGGCTACTGTGAAAAACACCATCAATAACGAGGAAAAAAACTACACTGCTGGTATCGTGGCCATTTTGAACAATGGAACCATTAATGACTGCTGTAACAAGGGCACTGTTATAGGAAACACAGCCGGCGGCATCGTTGATACGATCGATGTGGACGGCACCGTTAAAAACTGCCATTTCGACGGTAGCGTGGTGTCTCTTGACGGTGAAGGCAGCGAGATCCTTGGCGGTATTGCCGCCACCAACAGTGGCAATATCCAAAATTGCACCGTAAAGGGTGAGGTGTCCGGTTATGCCACAAATGCCATCGGTGGTATTGTAGGCGTCATGGTACAGGGAAATGTGACCGACTGTGTGAACGAGGCAAGAGTGGAGAACCTTGTTTCTCTCACGGGCAGGGACAGTGATTACTCCGGCGGTATCGTGGGTACTATGGCAACCGGCACTATTCAGAATTGCTGTAACAAGGGCGATGTTTCCGGCAACAATTCCGGCGGCATTGTTGGAGGCGCAGGCTGGGCTTATAACGAAGGCGCAACAATTATGCGCTGCTGGAATGAGGGAACGGTTGATGAAAATGGCGCAGGCATTGCCTACCTGATCAGTGGTGACAATGTAACGATCAAAAACTGCTATAATGCGGGAAGCGTGCGTTACGGAATCGTAAGTAGTTACACGGGTAGCGGCCACTCCGTTACCTATTGCCACAACGTGGGCGAACTTACCGCCGGTTTCAACCACGGTGCGCCGATCATTTTGAGTATTGACGACGATACCGAGATCAATGTTGCAAACTGCTACTACCTTGCCGACAGCGAGCTGGATGAAATAGACGGTACCACGGCAATGAGTTCCGACCGATTCTCCCGTCAGGACATTCAGATGGTCACCAAGCTGCTGAATTCTGGCAATGCAGGGCAGTGGGAGCAAGGACCAGATTATCCTGTACTTGCCGAGCCAAAGGGCGTGACGATTAGCGGTACCGTAACCAGCTTTAACAGCGATACCGATAATATCACCATCGAACTTTTTGCCGAAGGCAGTGCATCGGCAGCTTTTACTGCAACTGTTAAAGGTAACAGTGCAGAATACGCTATCGAAGGCGTTGCAGAAGGCACATACACGATGAAGGTAAGCAAAAACAATCATGTAACCCGTGAATATACCATTGAAGTTGGCACAGAAGACCTAATCCAGGATGCCAAGATTCACTTAAAAGGTGACATTAATGGCGATGGAAAGATTACGATTGTCGATGCCAACAGATCTAAACTTCACTTCAAAAACAAATCTATTTTGTCAGGATATGAGCTTTTATGTGCGGATGTCAACGGTGATGGAACAGTAACGATTGTAGACGTGAACCGTATGAATCTTCACTTTAAAAATAAAAACAAGCTTTGGTAATATTGGAGAATATTTCCGAAGGGGGAATGATTTATGAAACAAAAAACGATAAAACGAGTTGTGAGCATGATGCTTAC
>JAGBGV010000189.1 GCA_017935805.1 Clostridia bacterium
CCAACGACGACAAAATGAACCGTTCTCTCCACGGTCTTACACGTTCTCTTATCGCTAATATGGTTGTAGGTGTAACAGAAGGTTACTCCAAGAAGCTCGAAATCGTAGGCGTTGGTTACAAAGCTGCAAAGAGCGGCAAATCCCTCGTCCTCAACCTCGGTCATTCTCACACAATCACATTCAATGAAGATGAAAACATCACATTTGAAGTACCCGATTCCAACACGATCATCGTAAAAGGCTACGACAAGCAGCTCGTTGGTGCTATCGCAGCCCAGATCCGCGAAAAGAGACCGCCTGAACCGTACCTCGGCAAAGGTGTTAAATATGAAGGCGAACACATTCGCCGCAAAGCCGGCAAAACCGGTAAATAATGAAAGGAGTGGAGAATCATGGTATCTAGAAGAGACGTTAACGAGCTCAGACTTGCTCGTCACAAAAAAGTTCGTGCGAAAATCTCCGGAACAACAGAAAGACCCCGTCTTTGTGTTTATCGTTCCCTTGCACACATTCGCGCACAGGTTATCGACGATACAAAGGGTGTAACTCTTGTATCCGCATCCACCCTTGAAAAAGCATTTACCGGCAACGGTGGAAACAAAGAAGCAGCAAGAGCTATCGGTAAGCTTATCGCAGAACGCGCACTCGAAGCAGGCATCACAGCTGTTGTATTCGACCGCGGCGGTTACGTTTATCACGGACGTGTATCGGAGCTCGCTGCCGGTGCTAGAGAAGGCGGCTTGAAGTTCTAAGAAATGCCCTCGATCGCGCGGAAAGAATGTCGCTTTCTTGAAAGAAAGCTCCGCAAAGAACTTTCAACTGTTTTGATTTTGGACTGTTCGCAGCCCAAAAATCAAAACGGCAAGAAGTTTCTTGCCAGGCTTCTTTTCAAAGAAGCCGCGTTCCCCTCGGGCAATCAAGGCATTCTTAAAACCTTCAAACACGAATCTCTCGCGAAGCGAGAAGGCCGGTTTGTACACTGTTTAATAAGATATTAAACATCATAATCTGTCGAAAAAGGCGGCAGTAGGTCCGACACAACAACATCATCTCGTCGGATCTAAAGAAAGGATTAAATATGGCAAAAAGATTCAATCCGGAGGGGCTTGAACTCAAGGAAAAGCTCGTCGTAGTGAACCGTGTATCCAAAACCGTTAAAGGTGGTCGTATTGCACGTTTCGCAGCACTCATGATCGTCGGCGATGAAAACGGTCACGTAGGCTACGGTCTCGGCAAAGCTGCTGAAGTTTCCGAAGCTACCCGTAAGGCTATCGAAGACGCAAAGAAAAATATGATCGAAGTATCCCTTAAGGATGGCACGATTCCTCACGAAGTTCTCGGTAACTTCGGTGCAGGTAGTGTACTTCTTAAGCCCGCTGCAAAGGGTACCGGTATTATCGCCGGTAAGACAGTTCGTGCAGTTGTTGAACTCGCAGGTATCAAGAATATTCGTTCCAAGTGCCTCCGCTCCAACAACCCCACAAACGTTGTTAAGGCTACATTCGAAGGCTTAAAGGCTCTCCGCACAGCTGAAGAGATCGCAAAGACTCGCGGCATCAGCGTTGAGCAGGTTATCGACTAAGGAGGATATGAGAACTGGAAAAGATTAAGGTAACACTTACAAAGAGTCTCATAGCCGCTAAGACGAACCAGAAGGCAACCGCAGCATCACTCGGTCTGGTACAGATCGGTGACTCCGTTATTCACGAGGCAGGCCCCGTAATTAACGGTAAGATTAAGGTGATCGCTCACCTCGTATCCGTGGAGCAGGCGTAAGCCCTCCGAAGATTTAAACTTATAATTCTTAAAAGGAGGATTAACCATGAAGCTCCATGAACTTTCACCCGCACCCGGTTCCGCAAAGGAAGCTTGGCGTAAAGGCAGAGGTCCGGGCTCGGGCAACGGCAAAACAGCAGGTAAGGGACACAAGGGTCAGAATGCACGCTCCGGCGGTGGTGTTCGTCCCGGATTCGAAGGCGGTCAGCTCCCGCTTTACAGAAAGCTCCCGAAGAGAGGTTTCAAGAACAGATTCGCTGTTAACTACTCTATCGTTAACGTAGAGACCCTTAACAACAAGTTTGAGGACGGCGCTGTTGTAAATCTTGAGGCTCTCATTGCAGCAGGCATCATCAGCAAGCCCCTCGATGGTCTTAAAGTACTCGGCAACGGCGAAATAACTAAAAAATTAACCGTTGAGGCTTCCGTTTTCTCGGCTACAGCCAAGGAAAAGATCGAAGCAGCCGGTGGAAAGACCGAGGTGGTATAAGTGTTTCAGACAATTAAAAACGCGTGGAAAATAGCTGACCTCAGAAAGAAGCTTTTATTCACACTGTTAATTATTGTTATCTACCGCGTCGGATGTGCTATTCCGATCCCGTATATCAACGCTGCAGCGCTTGAGGTTTCCATCCTCGCGTCCGGCGACTCGATATTCGGATATCTCAACATTCTCTCCGGTAGTGCGTTCGCGCAGGCTACACTCTTTGCGCTCGGCGTACAGCCGTACATCACTTCCTCCATCGTAATGCAGCTCCTCTGCATCGCGATCCCCGCCCTCGAGAGACTCTCGAAGGAAGGCGAGGAAGGCAAGAAGAAGATCAACCAGATCACTCGTTGCGTGACTGTTGGCCTCGGCCTCATCACTGCATTCGGTTACTATACCCTTCTCAAGAGCTACAACCTTCTCACCGCTGACGGTGAAACATGGTTCGCAGCTATCGTTATCATCGCGTGCTACTGCGCGGGCTCGTCCCTCGTTATGTGGCTCGGTGAAAAGATCAACGAAAACGGTATCGGTAACGGTGTATCCATGATCCTTTTCGCAAACATTATCTCAAGCTTCCCTACCTTCGTAGGCACACTCTACAACTACGTAATCGGTAAGGGTGTGTTTACAAACGCCGAAGGCGAGCAGATCCCCGTTCCCGTATGGGCAGGTATCCTCCTCGCAGTTGTTGCAGTAGTTGTTACTGTTGCAATGATCGGCTTCATCGTATGGATGACAAACAGTGAGCGCCGCATCCCGATCCAGTACGCTAAGCGCGTAGTTGGCAGAAAGATGTACGGCGGCCAGTCCTCCAACCTTCCCATCAAGGTTAACATGACGGGCGTTATGCCGATGATCTTCGCATCGTCCATCGTATCCATCGTTCCTACGATCGCTATGTTCGTTAACCCCAAGAAGGGCACGTTCTGGTACAACTTCTTCGACCTGTTCGCAACTGACAGCGTCGTTTACGCCATCCTTACGTTCGTACTCATCATCGCTTTCGCGTACTTCTACACCTCCATCAGCTTCAACCCTGTTGAGGTAGCGAACAACCTTAAGCAGAACGGCGGCTCCGTTCCCGGTATCAGACCCGGCAGACCCACCGCTGAGTACATCACAAAGATCCTTAACCGTGTAACATTCGTCGGCGCTATCCTTCTCAGCGTTGTAGCGGTTCTCCCGCTCATCGCGAACATCATTTCCGGCGGTAACTTCGCGATCCTCGCCTTCGGTGGATCCTCGATCATCATCGTTGTAGGCGTAATTCTCGAGACCATCCGTGAGATCGAAGCTCAGATGACAATGCGTCACTACAAGGGATTCCTTGAATAAAAACCAAAAAGGCTTTTCGGAGAAACGGGAACTCCGTTTCTCCGGAAGACCATAATATTATAATGGAGAAAAATATGTCTAGAAAAATCGGTCTCATACTTCTCGGTGCACCCGGCGCCGGAAAAGGAACCCAGGCAGAGCTTATCTCAAAGAGATATTCCATCCCCGCAATCTCCACAGGTGCTATCATCCGTGAAGAGATCGCATCAGGATCCGAGCTTGGCAAAACCGTTCAGGAATATACCTCACGCGGCGAGCTTGTTCCCGACTCCGTCGTAATCGACATAATCAAAGGAAGACTTGCAAAGGATGACTGCAAAGCAGGC
>JAGBGV010000190.1 GCA_017935805.1 Clostridia bacterium
CGGGGTCTTTTTGAGTTATAGGTTATAAGTTATGGGTTATGATTGCCTTCGGCAAGTTATGAGTTTTTTGTTAGATCTCATGCTACCAACTCACTCATAAAATCCTGCGGGCATATTGATTTTTCAGCCTTTTGTGATATAATGACTACAGTGAAGCACCATATCGCAGGCACAGGGTTGTCCGCTGTTATGGGGATCACACTAACCTTATCAATACCGGAGAAATACTATGGAAACCAGATGGCTTTATACTAACAGCTACGACTTTCCCGCACTGCGAGAAGCCTCAGAGGGTGTTTGCATTATTCCCATGGGATGCATCGAAAAGCACAGCGTGCATCTTCCCCTGGGTACCGATATCCTGAAGGCAAGCCGCCTTTGCTATCTTGCATCACAGATCGAGACAGCGGCAGTTTTCCCTGATTTTACCTTTGGCGATACTCCCTTTGGCGCACACGCACAGCGTCCCGAGGGCACTATATGCCTGGACGTAAGAACTCAGATGATGCTCCTTGAAGAGCTTTGTGATGAGATTGCCGCAAACGGATTTCACAAGATCCTGGTAGTCAATGCCCATGGTGGCAACGCAAGATGGCTTGACGTGTACTCCCGCAATATAAATACCCGTCCTCACGACTATGTCTGGGGTTATATCCGCCCATCCGACTTGATGACTCCTCACACCATGGCAAGGATCATTCTTGAAAAGGGCAGCGGTGCAATTCCCGAGCTGACACCCGAGGACGAAGAGCTGGTTATCAAATATCACAAAATGGAAATGCGCTGCGGACACGCTTGCATGGGTGAGACTACATACATGATGGGCGTTACACCCGAAAACGTTCATCTCGACCGTCTTGGCATGGAAGATGGACTTCCTCAGCCCGACCCCTGCCAGAAGCTGGAGGATGCGGGTATCATCACCGACTCTCACGGTTGGTTCCGTCGCTTCCCCAACTGGTACGAGGGACACGACCCTGTTGGCTCAAATGAGCGCCTCGGAGCTGCTGCTCTGCGTCTTGAAAGCGAGAGAATTGCCCGCGCTATCAAGGCTTTCAAGGAAGACACATGGCTGTGGGAGCACCACAAAAGTATTCAGCTGTGAATAAGGAATCAAATAAACGGGAGAGCATAAATATGTCAAAAACAAAGCTGAAGCCTCGGATAGCTTACGGTGTCGCCTTTGTTATCATTCTCGCACTCATCGTGCTGATCGCGCTGTTCGTCAGAGATAGGTTTATCCGTCCCTACGGCGGAGATATACTGATAACCGTACTGATCTGCTGCTTTGTTCGGATATTCTTCCCCCGCGGTGTAAAGCTGCTGCCGCTGTGGGTGTTCCTTTTCGCTGTGGCAGTTGAGGTGGGGCAGTATCTGAACATAGTTGACCTGCTCGGGCTCGGCCACATTCCGTTTTTCCGAATCGCAATCGGCACATCATTCTCGTGGGCAGACATTCTGTGCTACGCCGCAGGCTCAGCAGTCTTCATCCTCGCAGAACGGTGGATAAAGCATCTCTCAAGGTGACAAATATTAACTCAAAAAGAGGCCTTTCGGTCTCTTTTTTGTTGTTATTCAATTTCAGCAGTGGCGCCCACAGATGCAAGATCCGACACCATGCTCGCCGCATCCCCCTCGGTCATGAACCTGCCGATTATCGGAAGCGTCTCCTTTACCATGTGCTGTGCCTCGGTCAGTCCGCATCCTGTGTGCTTATCAATAAGCTTGATGACCTCTATCCTGTTCTCACCGACAGCAGTAAGTCTGACAAAACGCAAGCCTGACGAGCTTTTTGCCATAGCAGTCGCCTCGCCGCCGATCTCCGCAAGCAGAGTCACCATTTCTTCCCCCGCCACGCTGTCATTCACGCGGATCTCGCAGGGCTGTCCGCTCTCCGCAATTGCACGTGCCGCCTTCAGCTCAAGATTAGTGCAACTTAAAATAATGCTGACAAGTCGCTGACGGTCAATTGGCATCTTCGTAATCTTTACAACAGTGATGGGCGGGTAAACCGACACCGTATCAGTCACAAGCTCCTCATCCCCATCACGCAACACGCATCTGTACATCGGTATAAGCTCGTTTTCGGTGAAGTTATACTCAACCTTCAGCACCGCCTCGTCACCAATGCTCACCCACGTCATCGTCTCAAGATCAAAAGCCTGCCAGTTGTACTTCACATCATTTCCGCGAGCCTCGACAGCAAAGACAGCCTGACCGGAAGCATACTTGGGATATGCGTCAACCGGTGCATCTGCCATCTCAAAGGGGATGTCGATCACCATGTCGAACTTGATTCGTCGGTCGGAGTCGAGAATTCGGGCGATTATTGCCGACACCTCACTGCGTCTGA
The DNA here is from genome assembly GCA_017935805.1 of Clostridia bacterium. The sequence goes on from JAGBGV010000190.1 coordinate 2,354, forward strand.
TGCCGGTTTCCGGATTGCAGGCATGAGTTTCCGCATCAGATCCCTGAAGAATACCCGCGCGGTACAGCATGTAGATACCCTCTGCCTCGGGATGATCCATGGGCACGTCGGGGATCGCGCCGTCCTGTATCTCGTTCATGGAATAAAGCACATCCTCCGACAGGGCACGGGCAAAAATTCCCATGTAACCGCCGCGGGTAGCGTTTTCCGACCAGTCGTATTCACGGGTGATGATTCCTCGCTCTGTGCAGTAGTCAACATAAGACTGATACCACGGGTCACCGTTTTTCAGAGTTACGCTTCCCTCCTCAAAAAACTGGTTCAGGCACGCCGCCAGCTTTACGGCTTCCGCGTATGTCAGGTTGGCGTCGGGAGCAAATTTGGTGGCACTTTTGCCGTTGATCAGCCCGGAACGGTAAGCGGTGCGAACATCATTGTAGTACCACGCATCCTCGGGAACGTCAGAAAAGGGAAGCGGCGCCGCAAAAACATTAACCGCAAGCAAAAGGGATGCAATAATCGAGAATATATTTATAATAAGCTTTTTCATTGATATTTCCTTGGTTTGACATTGTTCTACAAAATTATACACAATACAGATGGGAATATCAACAGATATTTGTTAACGGAGTATAGATATTTGTCAAATTATTTTCGGAAAGCACTTGACAAAACCTGTAACCTGTGGTATAATAATCGAGCGTTATGGGGTAACCCACGGCGAAAGTGAATAATGTGTTGCATGCGCAGATATGCGGATAGACACAGCACACGCAAAGGTGGCTGAGCTGGTCTAAGGCGCACGACTGGAAATCGTGTGTTCGGCTAATAACCGACCGAGGGTTCGAATCCCTCCCTTTGCGTAAAACAAAACATCGACTTTATGTCGGTGTTTTTTGTTTTCTATATGTGGAGCTTTGAGAAATGTCTGGGCGTTTCAAGATAAACAGAAAACCCGAAGCGCCAACGAGAAACGCCGTACACTGACGCTTGCGTCAGTAGGGGTTCAGAATCCCTCCCTCAACTTTACGGAGGGATGAGAACGCAGCGAAGCAAATTATCCGGGGGATGATTTGCGAGCGGTGTCCGAAGGATTTTGCGAGGCATAAAAGCACAAGCACGCATCATTGCCGAGCAAAATCCAAGCCGAACAAGGGGAAACCGCATTGGGAGAGAGCGCCATTCGAGCGAATCCCTCCCTCTACTTTACGGAGGACAAAAGCACAAGCACGTAGCATTGCCGAGCAAAATCCAAGCCGAACAAGGGGAAACCGCATTGGGAGAGAACGCCATTCGAGCGAATCCCTCCCTCTACTTTATGGTGGACAAAAGCACAAGCACGCAGCATTGCCGAGCAAAATCCCATAAGCAAAACTGTTTAGTTACAGGGAGCAAGCGGGATTGAGTACTTTTCTCTTGCGTTTTTCGGTAAAATATGGTATAATAAACAACAAAAAGGAGAAATAACGCCGTGAAACTTAAAAAAATTTTACTTGATTCTCTTATACTTGTAGTAATCCTGGTGATTGCCGGACTGCTATGCTCTTTTGTGTGCAGTTGGGTATTTGTTCTCCCAGTAAAAGCGCTTTCTACCAATGAGCTTATTGCCCGACTGACCTACTTCGTTCCGTATTTCATCTCTATGCTGGCGGTGCTGTTTGTTTTCTCCTACAAAAAAGAGTACAAACGCGAGAATTTTGTGCTGTGGGAAGCAGTCGCATCAGGCGTCATAGCTTGTGGTATTCAGCTGATCCTTCCTTTTGTTCTCACCTTTGTTGAGTACACGGTCGGTCCTGCCCTGCCCCTTGGCAAGATAATCTTTGCGGGAGCTGACATAAACAAGCCGCTCCTCAATTATGAGGTGCCCGGACATATTTACGCACTTTGTATGCTTCTGCTTGATGTGTTTTACATAATCTCAACCGTCCTCGGCAGCCGCGCCGGTCAGAAGAAAAGACAATCCGAGCGGGATAAGCTGTGCGGAAATGGGGGAGAGTAAATTTTGTATATTTCAGAAAGGAAAGGCACAATTATTATGAAACAAAAGAAATTTGACACATTGACTTCGATCCTGATCTATCTTCTCTTTGCACTGACCGTGCTCTATCCTTTCGGATTTGCGGCTTCGTCATTGCTTGGATACACATTTAAGCTTACAAACGCCGCGGTATATTCATGCGTTATCGCAATTCTCTCCATATGCACAATGATGCTCACCATCAGCCTCAAAGAAGGACTTAAAAGCAAGCCTGCCCGCGCCCTGATTACATATATGCCTCTATTATCAATGATCAATGCCATTCTTTTGATATTTGATCTCGAAGGATTCATTGCAATCGGAGGCACGCTGATATCAGCAGTCTGCTGTTTCGTCATGGCGCTGATCTGTGGCAAACCGTTGGTTTTGAAGATAATCTCACTGACGCTGTCCGTGCTGTTGTTATTCCCGGCTATATACCTCGGTTTTTACATTACCATATTCGGAAATATGTGGGCAAATACAGTCGTGAAAGCCGTAGAATCTCCAAGCGGCGAATATTGCGCCAAGGTAATAGACAACGACCAGGGTTCTCTCGGCGGAAATACATTTGTGGATGTATATAAAGGACGGGAATTGAATTTCATCATATTCACAATCGAAAAGAAGCCCGAGAGAGTGTACGAAGGCGATTGGGGATACGGAGAACATATGGACATTTACTGGAAAGATGACAAATGCCTGATCATCGACTCAAAAGAGCATGTGATGGAATAGTTGGTATATGAACGTTCAGCGGCTCAAATATCGTGCATCGTCACAGATGAACACAGTTCGCCCCTACGGGTGTAGCTAAATATCCCGTTTTGCCGGTCAGAAGAAAAGACAATCCGAGCGCGAGAAACTATACAACTCATAACCCACAACCCATAACTTATAACTCAAAAAGACCCTCTCGGGGTCTTTTTTATATGTCCGCCTCGGCAAGGTACTCGTGACCGTGCTCCGCGATGTATTTCTTTCTGCCCGCAAGGTCGTCGCCAAGCATGATGTCGAACATTCTCGCAGTTGCCTCAGCATCGGCAGGGGTAACGCGGATGAGTCGGCGGGTGGCAGGGTTCATAGTGGTGCGCCACATCATGTCAGGCTCGTTCTCACCAAGACCTTTTGATCTCTGAAGCGTGTATTTGATTCCCTTCGCCTCAAAGCGGGATGTGATCTCTGCCTTTTCAGCCTCGTTGTAAGCGAACTCGATCTCACCCTTGTTCGGCGTGATCTCGTACAGGGGGGATTCCGCAATATACACCTTACCCTCTTTGAGAAGCGTGGGCAGGAGTCTGTAGAACAGCGTCAGCAGCAGCGTTCTGATCTGGAAGCCGTCCTCGTCCGCATCGGTACAGATGATGATCTTGGACCAGCGGAGATTGTTTATATCAAAGGGCACCATGTCAGACTTGTGCTTTGTTTGGATCTCAACGCCGCAGCCGATAACGCGAAGCAGGTCGAGAATTATGTCACTCTTGAAGATCCTGTCATAAGTCGCCTTTACGCAGTTGAGTGTCTTACCGCGAACGGGGATGATCGCCTGGAATTCCGCATTTCTGCCCAGCTTACAGGATGACATAGCAGAGTCGCCCTCTACGATGTATACCTCTCGCAGCTCGGGATCCTTTGAACGGCAGGCAACAAACTTTTCAACCCGGCTTGCCACGTCGTTGGATACGGTCAGCTTCTTTTTAAGGTTAAGTCTGGTCGTTTCCGCTTGCTCGCGGGAACGCTTATTTACAAGCACCTGTGCGCAGATTCTGTCCGCGTCAATGGGATTCTCCGCAAAGAAATACTCAAGCTGAGTTTTGAGGAACTCATTCATCGCGTCCGCAATAAAGGTGTTGGTGATCGCCTTTTTGGTCTGGTTTGCGTAGGACGGGCGGGTGGAGAAGCTGTTTGTAACGATAACGAGGCAGTCTTCAATATCCGTAAATGTGATCTTTGACTCGTTTTTGTTGTACTTTCCCGTTGCCTTCAGTCTCTTGTCAATAGCGGAAGTAAACGCAAGGCGTACCGCTTTGTCAGGAGATCCGCCGTGCTCAAGCCAGCTAGAATTGTGGTAGTGCTCGATCACGTGGATTGTCTTTGAGATGGTAAACGCCACGTCAGCGGTGAGCTTGTAGTCCTTCATGTCCGCGCGGTCGCGTCCCTTAGTTTCAAGGTGGAACTGTGCGATCTTTGTTTCCGCTGTGTCACCTGCCAGCTCCGCGATATAGTCGGTTATTCCGTTTTCGTAGTAGTATTCCTCTGTGTCAAACTCGTTTCTGTCAGTCTGCCACTTGAATACAAAGCGCACACCGGAGTTAACCACCGCCTGACGCTTCAGCATATCGGTGAAGTATTCCTTCGGGATGTTGATGTCAGTAAACACCTCAAGGTCAGGCTTCCAGCGAATGACAGTACCTGTGCGGCGCTCCTTCTTCTCAAGGGGTCTGACCATAAGATCTGTTACAGCCTCACCCTTTTTGAAGGAAATTTCGGAAAGGTTTGTGCCGTTATATGATTTTACATTGAAAAATTCACTTGAATACTGTGTAGCGCAGGCGCCTAGACCGTTAAGACCCAGAGAGAACTCGTAAGCAGACCCATCAGAGTTGTTGTCGTACTTACCGCCGGCATAAAGCTCGGAATATACAAGCTCCCAGTTCCATCTCTGCTCGCCCTCGTTCCATCCCAGCGGTACGCCGCGTCCGAAGTCCTCGATCTCGATAGATTTGTCAAGGAATGCTGTGATGTTGATAACGCTGCCGTAGCCTTCCTTCGCCTCGTCAACAGAGTTGGAAAGGATCTCGAATACGGCATGCTCCGCGCCTTCAAGTCCGTCAGAGCCGAAAATTACGGCAGGACGCTTTCTGACTCGGTCAGCACCCTTCAGCGAGGTTATGGATTGGTCGTTGTATTTTGGCGTTTTGCTCTTCATTTATTATTATCCTTCGTTTATTATTTCTATTATTTCGCTCGGTATGATTTTTGCCCATATATAATAATTTTATCATATCGTGGGAGAAAAGTCAAGGTGTGGCAAATAGCGGCTCGGTGAGGGTAGATTAAAATACAGAAAAGAGCGCCGCCGCCCTTGCAATACACCCACCTGCTGTGATATAATATAATGGAATATACTTTTACGAAGTCAAAGGAAGGTGGGCGGCAAATGAATCTGGAGAGAACATCAATGCTTCTCGGACAAGCATCTACTGACAGGCTGAAAAATTGCCATGTGGCAGTATTCGGACTTGGGGGAG
>JAGBGV010000191.1 GCA_017935805.1 Clostridia bacterium
GTCCTGTCTGAGCAGCTCCGTCATTCTGTTAGCCGCACGGGCCGGAGAAGTGCATATTTTCTTCATCTCCCCGATGATGTTGTGCCTTATGTGATTCCGCGTGTATTCGGTATCTGCATTTGTTGCGTCCGTCACATAGTCCACGCCGTTTTCATCGCACCAGCAGCGAATACTGTCACCATCATCAGCAATAAGCGGCCGCAAGAATCTGCCATCCCTCACCGGATCAATACCGCAAAGCCCGTGAATGCCCGAGCCGCGAAGCATATTGAAGATCACAGTCTCAAGATTATCTCCGGCGTTGTGAGCTGTGACAACCGCCGCTCCGTCACGCTTTCCCGTTAGCATTTCCGACAGCTCGTCGAAATACTTGTATCTTACACCGCGTGCCGTTTCTTCGATTCCGGCTCCTGTTTCCTTTGCGATCCCGGGAATATCAGCGCGAAGTGAGTAAAATGGGATCTGAAGCTCCTCACATACTCTCTTGCAGAAGCGTTCATCGGAATCAGCAGCCTCACCGCGGATCATGTGATTAATATGCGCCGCGTACAGCTTTACGCCGTTTTCCACACACCATTTATTCAATAATCGGAGCAGGCATGAGGAATCCGCACCGCCGGAATAGCCAAGAATTACAACGCCAAAATCGCGCATTATCTCGTCCATGCGATGCTTTTTTATTGTTTCGCAAAACAAAAGCTCCTGCATTTTTTCCTCTCCGTTTAGTTTTGTCAATACACAGTCAACTCATACATTTATTCCGGGCGAAATTTCACCGCAACAAATGCAAAAATAAGATATGCCATAACCGCAATGATCACCGATTCGACTGTTGGCATCACAGCGTTTCCGTATTCCAAAAAGGTATCCGCGCTGTTTTTCATGACCACGACCTCGTGAAGTATGTAAAAGCTTGTTGCCGCAAGGGCAGTCATAACGATCCGCGTTATCAGATCAAACATTGCGTCGTATTTTCGTCTTGTCATAGCTTAATTTCCTTTCATTATATCACATAATTATTGTAACCCACAGGGGCAACAAGAGTCAATGACAAATGAAAGGCTAAACTTCCTTATATTATACCATACAGCACCGACCGTTTGCAATACTGTAGTGTAATTTTTTGGTAAAACGGCCTTCCCGGAACAATAAAATGTAACATTTATCTTCTTGACATAATATATGATATTCAGTAAAATGTTATTGTCACTAATTTTTTTGAAATAAAGGAGGGCAAATGAAAAAAATCAATAAAAAGCTGTTGCTTTCTTTGTTTTTTGTCATCCTCACCCTCATTCTCTCAGTCTCTGTCTTTGCAGAGCGTGAGCCATATATCTATTCCGGAATCCGGGACGAGATAAAGGATTACGACGGCGTGTTTTTCAGACTCTACGACAACGTTATCTACGGTGCCGAGGAGGTGGATATCAGCACATTCCGCGTGAAAGAGGAGTACCTTGTAACCTTGTTTGACGATCTGCTCTCCTCTTCTCCCGAGCTGTATTATCTGAACAGCCGCCTGACCTATTCCTACAGAAATATCAACGGCACAAATTATGTCGAATACGTTCTTTTTCACTTTAACATGACCCCAAAGGAAATGAAATCCGCACGCAAAATATATGACGAGGAAATCAAATACATCGCATCCCTCGTCGATCCCGATTTAAGTGAAGTGGAAAAAGCGCTGTTTGTGTATGATTACATGATCGCGCTGTATGAATATGATAAAGACAAGATCATATATGACGCTTACCGAATGTTGACCGGCGAGAAAGGTGTCTGCCGTTCTTACTGTCTTGCATATGCCGCAGTCCTTCGCGAGCTTGGTATGGAGTGCATTATGGTCACAAGCAATGAAATGGTTCACGCATGGAACCTGGTTCAGATAGACGGCGAGTGGTATCACGTTGATCTTACCTTTGACGACCCACTGAACGACAGAGTCGGCAGAACAGCTCACGAATATTTTCTTCTGTCCGACGAGGAAATCTCAAACTGCGAGCAAGGCGCTCACTACAACTGGAAAACAAGCTTGGTGTGTGACAAGTCCTATAGCGGAGAGCGATTCTGGGAAAACACTGTCGGCAGAAACCTGTACATTGACGGCACACGGTACTATATCGACGCCGAGAGCGCAACGGTACGGGCAGAATCCCGGGACGGCACTGTCGAGGACATATACAAGTTTGAGAACCGATGGTACACAAGCACCGAAAAACGGAATATGTGGGTCGGAATTTTCACCGGCTTAAGTGACTACAAGGGTTTGCTTATCATTAACACAAATGACAAAGTAATTGCCATAGATCCCGAAACAAAGTCGCAAACTGTTCTTCTTTCGGTAGCCGAAAACGAACAGATCTGCGGCACTTTCGTGCACAAGGGCGAGCTAAAGTATTACGTCACCTTCAACCCCGGAGGCGGTGAGGGTGCTCGCGTTGAGAGGCTGACTATCACTGACGAAATGCTCCGCGGCGAGACTGTGGAGATCATTCCCGAAACTACACTTCCCTTCACCGATGTGCCAAAAAGCAGCAAATATTACTCATCCATTGAATATGTATATGAAAAAGGACTGTTTAACGGCGTTTCTGACACAAGATTTGCACCTGACGCTTCCTTGACTCGTGCAATGTTCGTAACCGTACTTGGCAGACTGTGCGATATTGACACTGCAAAGTACAGAGTCAGTCAGTTCAGCGACGTGCCTGCGGGCGAATGGTACACCTCTTACGTCACTTGGGCTGCTGATAAAGGTATAGTCAACGGCGTTGGAGACGGAAGGTTCAACCCAAGCGGCGAGCTGACCAGAGAGCAGATGGCAAAGATCGCCGCGTACTGCGCAATCAGGCTTACCGGTATAGATACCATCACCGCATCAGAGCTTTCATTTGCTGACAGTGACTCAATCTCAGATTGGGCATATGAAAGCGTAAAATACTGTGTGGAATACGGTCTGATCAACGGCGGAAACGGCAAATTTGATCCACAAGCAATGGCAACTCGCGCCGAGGCGGCTGACATGATCGCACGGCTTGCAAAAATGATAAAATAAACAATTTGGAGAATAATATGGGAATCTTATCTGAACTCAAACCGAAAAAAGTATTTGAATATTTTGAGCTGCTCTCATCCGTACCTCACGGCTCAGGTAACACAAAACAGATCAGCGATATCTGCGTAGACTTTGCTCGCCGTCTCGGTCTCGAGCACTATCAGGATGAACTGAACAATGTTGTGATAATCAAGCCTGCCACAGCAGGATACGAGAACAGCGCACCCGTCATTATGCAGGGACATCTTGACATGGTGTGCACAAAGGATGATGACTGCGACATTGACATGGCAAAGGAACCCATCAAGCTGACAGTTGACGGAGACTGGGTACGCGCTGTCGGAACATCACTTGGTGGTGACAATATTGTTGCTGTTGCAATGATCATGGCGGTGCTTGATTCCGACGATCTCCCTCATCCCAGAATTGAGGCAGTATTTACAGTTGATGAGGAAACAGGCATGGACGGTGCAATTGGACTTGACGTAACTCCTCTGCGCGGCAAAATGATGCTGAACCTTGACTCTGAAGAGGACGGCGTGCTCACATGCGGATGTGCAGGCGGTGCGAGAGTTGACTGCTCACTTCCGGCAAGACGTGAAGCTCTCCCGAAAGGCTATGTTTGCAGAAAGATCGTTATCAGCGGGCTCCAGGGCGGACACTCCGGCGTTGACATTGACAAGGGCCACGCAAGCTCCAACCAGCTCATGGGCAGACTGCTTTATAACTTCTCCCTCTCCACAGATCTCCGACTTTGCGAGATGTGGGGCGGAAAGCTTGACAATGTAATACCTCTTTACACCGAGGCAACAGTTGCACTCCCCGAGGCTGACCTTGAAAAAATCGCGGCAATGGCAAAGGAATTTGAAGAAAAGTTCAAGTTCGAATACTCCACAACCGAGCCTGGTCTCACTCTTACATTCAGCGAAGCGGAAAATGAAGAAGCTGCTGTTTGCTCCGAGGACACAAGCACGATTCTGACCACTTTGCTGATCGTTCCCTACGGTGTCGAGGCAATGAGCATGGACATCAAGGGACTTGTGCAA
>JAGBGV010000192.1 GCA_017935805.1 Clostridia bacterium
CGACACCCAGTTTTGGAGACTGGTGTTCTACCAACTGAACTATACCCCTACAACGGGTATTATTATAACACATGAAAACAGAAAATGCAATACCTTTTTGACAAAAAGTTTAAGATTTTTGCCGTATGTATTGCATTTGTTCTAATTATTCTATTCTTTATCTTGTGGTCTGAGCCTCAACAAGTCGCTTTCCGCAGTAGATTTCGCGAAGCTTCGGCTTTTCAATCTTACCTGTGGGGTTGCGGGGAACATCAGCAAAGATAATCTTGCGCGGTCTCTTGTATCTGGGCAGCTCACGGCAGAATTCGTTTATCTCATCCTCGGTTGCTGTGCATTCGGGCTTGAGTTCAATGATAGCCGCTGCGATCTCGCCAAGTCTGTTATCAGGGAGACCTATTACCGCAACGTCCTTGATCTTGTCATTTCTGCGGAGGAAGTCCTCGATCTGAACAGGGTAAAGATTCTCGCCGCCGGTGATGATAACGTCCTTCTTGCGGTCAACGAGGTAGATGAATCCGTCCTCGTCACGCTTTGCCATGTCACCTGTGTAGAGCCATTCGCCCTTAAGGATCTCGTCAGTTGCCTTCTGGTTCTTGTAGTAGCACTTCATGACGCCGGGACCTTTAACGATAAGTTCTCCTACATCATCACCTGTTACGCTCTTTCCTTCAGGGGAAACGATGTCAGCTTCCCAAAGGTGTCCGGGGATACCGATTGCGCCGACCTTGTGAATGTTTTCCACGCCAAGATGAACACAGCCGGGACCGATCGACTCGGACAGACCGTAGTTTGTATCGTAGTCATGATTTGGGAATACGCTCTTCCAACGTTTGATGAGAGACGGGGGAACAGGCTGTGCGCCGATGTGCATGAGTCTCCACTGACCGAGACGGTAGTCCTTCAGATCAATGTCTCCACGATCAATGGAGTCGAGTATATCCTGTGCCCACGGAACGAGAAGCCAAACGATTGTAGCTCTTTCTTCAGATACAGCGCGGAGGATCCATTCGGGAGATACGCCCTTTAAGATAACCGAACGACCGCCTGCGAGAAGGCTGCCAAACCAGTGCATTTTTGCGCCTGTGTGATAAAGCGGAGGAATGCAGAGGAACACGTCATCTCGAGTCTGACCGTGATGATTCTGCTCTGTGCGGCAGGAATTAATAAGTGCTTTGTGAGCATGGAGTATAGCTTTGGGGAATCCTGTAGTGCCGGAAGAGAAGTATATCGCCGCGTCGTCATCTTCGTCATACTCAACAGCGGGAGCAATAGATGAGCAGTATGTAACGAGATTATAGCTGTCAGCAAAATCGGGCTTGTCCTTGCCTACGAAGAAATAGTCTGTGATGAGAGGAAGATCCTTATATACGGATTCTACACGTCCGATGAATTCAGGTCCGAAAATGAGCACCGAAACATCAGCAAGCTCTGCACAGTACTTGATCTCATCAGCAGAGTAGCGGTAGTTCATGGGAACAGCCAGCGCACCTGTTTTGAGAATACCGAAGTAAACGGGGAGCCATTCAAGGCAGTTCATAAGCAGGATGGCAACCTTGTCGCCCTTCTTTACTCCGCGTGTCATAAGAAGATTTGCAAATCTGTTTGCCTTTGTGTCGAATTCTTTCCATGTCATTTCGCGTCTGTAGCGTTCGCCGGGAGTTGCCTCAATGAGAGAAAACTCATGCCATGTGGTGTTAGGGTCAGGCTGATTTGCAGGGTTAATTTCTACAAGCGCTACATCATCCGGGTAGAGCTTGGCATTTCTTTCGAGTAAATCAGTAATTACCATTTTATTTGATCCTTTCGTGTCAGCCGACAATAAAAAAGTCCCCGGCTGTTGTTCAGCAGAGGACGGAAAATCCGCGGTACCACCTCAGTTTGCCTTATTCTCACAAATAAAGCCTCAACGGGCGCGTGCTTGTGCATATGCCCTGACGAAATAACGGTCGTCAAGCGTCACAGCCTACTGGGAGAGGACTCCGTTCGGTGTGCTGCTCGGGGAATGTATTCACGCAGGTATCTTCCGTGACTTGCACCGACCGTCACGTCTCTGAAGTAAGATAAGGGCGCTACTTGTTTCCTGTCATCGCATTTTTATAATTATTGTAATAATATCACTGTTTATGCGCTTTGTCAAGGGGCAAGGATAAAATCTTTATTCCACCGTAGTCTGTCAGTCTATCTCCCGACAACTCACGAACCTCATATCCATGAATCTTTGCAAAACGCCGCACATCTCTGCCACACTCAACCGAATCAAGCCTGCCGAAGAAGTATAGCGTGCCGTCGTAATACCCACCACAGCCGCCGATGAAGCCTACATCGTAACCGGGCAGGGAAATGCCGGATTTATTAACATAAAACGACTCAATCCCGCGTTCAATCAAAGTCTTGTGTATCCCTGCATCGGATGTCAGCACAGCCGTGTCTGTTACAATACATGAGCAACCCGCATAGCCTTGCTTTACGTCAATAACCTTCTTGCCGGCACGCTTTGCCAATTCAACCAGCTCGGTTGCAGTTGAGTCAGCACGGCATATGATATAGTCCTTTCCCACAGCCACATTCATGCCCACGTCTGCCGGGTATCTCTTTGAACGTGGTGCATCGGAGAGAATCACGGAATATCCGCTTTCTGCCGAAATTTGGTTTATCAGTTCGCGATTCGCATCAAAGTACGAGCGAGGAAGTATCAAGCTTTTGCCAATAACGGATAGTATCATATCGGGATGTGATGCAACGGGAGGATCAAGCAGAGGATCAGCGGGCAGAGAAATTACGCAATACTCCCGTGACAAGTAATCCTGCATTTCTTTGGGCATCTCACACGATACCAAGCATATCTTGTTCTTCACCACCACACCTCCGTTCTTTGAACGTCAAAAACTCCCCACAATTGCAGGGAGTTCTGAATGTTAATTTTGTTAACTTACGCGCGAGGGACCTGACCGGAACGCAGGCAGCGAGAGCATACGCTAACGGTTGTATGAGTACCGTCAACAACAGCTTTTACCTTTCTGATGTTCGGCTTCCACGCTCTGTTTGTCTTACGGTTGGAGTGGGACACATTGTGACCGAATGTAACGCCCTTACCGCAGATGCAGCACTTTGCCATATCAATACACCTCCATCAATGGATTCATTTAATCAAACGTCAACATTGGTAATTATACCACAAGTTTTTCTAAAATGCAATAGGTACAGAACTTTTTATTTTACAAAATCGCAGATATTTTTGACTTTTTTTAAGTCAATATGCCTATTTCAGCGAATTAATAAATTTTTCCATGCGGTCGAGTGCCTTTGCAATATGCTCAACAGAGTACGCATAGGAGATTCTTGCATATCCCTCACAGCAGTCACCGAAGGCTGTACCGGGTACTATTGCTACTCCCATTTCATCAAGAAGGCGCTGGCAGAACTCCTCGGAACTCATACCGAACTTTGAGATATTGGGGTAAACGTAGAACGCCCCTTCGGGTACAAAGCAGTCAATGCCCATGCCCTGAAGTCCTCCGACAATATAGCGGCGGCGTCTGTTGTATTCCGCACGCATCATTGCCACGTCCTCGTCTCCGTTTTTCATTGCCTCAACTGCGGCAAACTGTGAAGCAGTGGGGGCGCACATAATGCCATACTGATGTATTTTCAGCATTTGCTGAGTTACTTCGTGGGGCGCGAGAGTGTAACCAAGTCGCCAACCTGTCATAGCGTAGGTCTTTGAGAATCCGCTTGCTATGACTGTTCTTTCTCTCATTCCCGGGAGAGAGGCGATAGTAACGTGCTCACGTCCGTATGTCAGCTCGCAATAGATCTCGTCGGATAGGATCATAATATCTGTGCCGCGAAGCACCTCTGCAATGGGCTCGAGATCTTCTTGTGTCATGATAGCGCCGGTGGGATTGTTAGGATAGGGAAGAACCAGCAGCTTTGTCTTTGATGTAATAGCTGCGCGAAGCTCGTCGGCGGTCAGCTTGAACTTGTTTTCTTCCTTGGTATTGATGTACACAGGAGTACCGCCGCAGAGAGAGCAGATAGGTCCGTAGCACACAAACGCGGGCTGAACGATAATGACCTCATCCCCGGGGTTGATCAGAGCGCGCATTGTGATGTCGATGGCTTCACTGCCGCCTACTGTGACGATTATCTCGTCTTTTGGGTCATAGCTTACGCTGTATCTGCGGCTCATGTAGTCGGAGATAGCCTCACGAAGCTCCAATGTGCCGCTGTTTGATGTGTAATATGTTTTACCTTTTTCAAGGGATTCGATAGCTGCGACGCGGATGTGCCATGGCGTTACAAAGTCAGGCTGACCTACAGTAAGACCGATGACGTCCTTGCGTTCGTTCAGGATATCGAAGAATTTTCGGATGCCGGACGGTTTTATGTCCTGCACAGCATCCGCCATGATCTTCTTATAGTCTAACATCAGAATTCGTGTCCTCTCTCGTCAACCGGAACTGCGCCGTAGATAACGTTGTTGTCCTTGTATTTTCTGAGCACAAAATGAGTAGCGGTAGCCACAACATCCTCGATGGTTGCCAGCTTTTCTGCAACAAAGAATGCTACCTCGCGCATAGTCTTGCCCTTGATCATAACAGCAAGGTCAAAACCGCCGGACATGAGATAGAGGGACTCAACCTCGGGGTAGTTGTATATCTTCTGGGCGATGTGCTCATATCCTCTGTCTCTCTGAGGAGTGATCTTGAGCTCGATCATAGCGCTGACATATTCGCGGTTGGTTTTATCCCAGTCGATCTTCGCCTGATAACCGAGAATGATGCCCGCTTCTTCAGCATCATCTATCATCTTTTTTATATCGCCGACTTCCTTGTCGAGCATAAGTGCAAGAGCCTCGGGAGTGAGACGCGCATCATTTTCAAGAAGCTTCAAAAGTTCGTTCATTTTGTATCTCCAATCATTTATTGATTTTTTTCATTATCTTGTCAAGGGACAGACCGTACTTGTCGGCAATGTCACGGGCATAGC
>JAGBGV010000193.1 GCA_017935805.1 Clostridia bacterium
CCGTTACCGATGTGGCAGGTTACGATCTTTGTTTCCTCAACGGGCTTGTCAAGAAGCTTTGCCATTTCGCGGGAAACGTATCTGTGAGAAGTACCGTGAGCACCGTAGCGGCGGATGTGGTACTTTTCAGCCATTTCATAAGAAATACCGTAGGTGTAAGCCTGCTCGGGCATTGTCTGGTGGAATGCTGTGTCGAATACGAGAACCTGGGGAGTCTTGGGCATTACAGAGAGGCAGCCCTTGATACCCATGATGTGTGCACCTGTGTGGAGAGGAGCAAAGTCACGGCAGAGTTCAAGCTTTTCGAGAACTTCGTCCGTGAGGAGAACGGACTGGAAGAAGTAAGGACCGCCATGGACAACTCTGTGACCAACAGCTTCGATCTCGCTCATATCAGAGATAACGCCAGTTTCAGCATCTGTGAGATACTTGATAACGATCTCTGTAGCAACAGCGTGGTCAGGCATTGCATATTCAGCCTTGATCTTTTCGCCGGATTCACATTTTCTGTGTTCGATTCTGCCGTCGATACCGATTCTTTCGCAAATACCCTTTGCAAGAACGGACTCTGTAGCAGTATCAAAAAGCTGATACTTGAGTGAAGATGAGCCTGCGTTAACTACTAATACTTTCATGATTAAAAAATATCCTCCAAGATAATGATAAATATTTGACAGTTAAAAAAATATCAAGTATAATTATATATGATAACTCGGGAAAATACAAGATATTTCAAATACTTTTTAGGAAAAAATATAAAAATATGGAATTAAATGCGGTGATTTGCGAACTTAACCCTATGCATATGGGACACAAGTTCATTTTTGACTCGGCAAAAGAACTGTACGGGAATGATTCGGTAAACATTGCCGTTATGAGCTGAAACTTCACACAGCGGTGTACACCCGCAATATATGACAAATATACCAGAGCCGAGGCGGCAGTAAAATGCGGTGCAGACATCGTTGTTGAGCTGCCTTTCCCGTGGTGCTCATCGGGGGTAGAGGATTTTGCACTGGGCGGTGTGACTGTTGCAGCAGGATTTGGTGCTCGCAGGCTTGTTTTCGGGTCGGAAACCGGAGAAACGGAGCTTTTGTTCAGAGCTGCTGATGTGAAAAGCTCTCCGGATTATAAATCGGCTATAACGAAAGCTGAATCAGACAAGCGAGAGCTGGGAAGTGCGACAATTTTTGATGCAGTAATGCAGTCATTTGGGATTACTGAGCCACTCGGAGCCAATGATAAGCTTGGTATGGAGTATATCCGTTTTGGAAGAGAACTGAAAACATGTGATTTCCGCCCCATAAAACGTTTGTCGGAGATGAAAAGTGCCACGGAATTGCGACGTATGATAACAGATGCAGGAATATCAGCTTGTCGGGAATATTTGCCTGACGGTGCATATGAGGTGTTTGCGAATTCAATATCGCTCAGCGAGAGACGGTTCAACGATATATTATTTACCCATTGCAGACTCTACAGAGGGGATAATGACATCCTCCTTTACGCCTCCAAGATATCCCGTGAATCAGCAAATGCAGATGAGTTTGCCGAGGCACTGCCAACGAAAAAGTACACCGCGGCAAGACTTCGCCGTGAGATCCTTCGCTCTGTTATCGGATGCGATATGGTTGACGGTGCACCACGCTTTACTGTTCTTCTGGCAATGAATAACCGCGGTCGCGAGTTCCTTTCAGAAAACAAAAAGCATTTCAGAATACCGATAATCACAAAGCCTTCAGATACAGATGCACTCGATTCTCTGGGCAAAAGACAATACGAAATGCACCTTCGCGCAGACGAGCTGTACGCCTTGTGCCAAAATAAGCCTGCATTTGAATATATAAAAAAACATCCTCATATTATGTGAGGATGTAATTTTTTGTTTGGCAAACTTCTTACTGCATAGGTCTCAGTCTGAAGGTAGCCCCAACGCTTGTTGCAATATCACGGCAACGCTCAATGTCAGCTTCGGGAATGGTGCCTTCCACTACAGAAAGGACAACGGAGGGAACGTACTTTGCAACCTCGCGTGCGAATTTCACCACGCCTGCAAAGGTGTCTTCACCGAACCGCGGACGGCAAACCTTCATATAAGTGTCAGAGTCAGCGGCATTGAGGCTGATTGACACACAGTCAACAAGTCCTGCGAACAGAGGCGGGGTATCTTCCTTAAGAATAAGGGATGCGTGACCGTTTGTGTTCACTCTGATAGGTGTCTGTGTGAACATGCGGAGTCTTTTGCAGATCTCGAGCATTTCGTAAAGACGGCAGGTAGGCTCACCGTAACCGCAGAACACGATCTCCTCAAAGGAGTTAAGATTGTAGGAGAGAAGATCGTCAACTATCTCCTCAAGTGTGGGCTCACGCTCAAGGAACAGATTGCAATAAGGCTCGGGCTGAGGCTTGTCGCGCAGACAGAACTCGCATCTGTTGGTGCAGTGATTTGTGATGTTTACGTACAGGCCGCTGCCTATTTGATAAGTGATAACCATGGTGTTTTTCCTCCATTGAGGTTAGAGTATCTGCAAAACGATCTGTGTGACTGTTTTACAGAGATATATTATAGAATCGGCATGCGTTCTCTCTTGTGATTCGTGCAGCATCCTCAATTGATATACCGCGGATGTTTGCTACCGCTTCACAGGTGAACTTCATGTACCCCGAATAGTTCAGCTCACCTCTGTGGGGAACCGGGGGAAGGTATGGACAGTCAGTTTCAATGAGTATTTTGTCTGATGGAACTACTGCCGCCGCTTCTTTTACTTTATTTGCATTTTTATATGTTACAGGTCCGGAGAAGGAGATGTACCAGCCTTTCTCGCAAAGCTGACGTGCAGATTCTGCGCTTCCGCTGTAGC
>JAGBGV010000194.1 GCA_017935805.1 Clostridia bacterium
GAAACGGGATACACAACTATCACCAGAACAGGTGGCAGTGCGAACGAGATCGAAAAGGATCCCGCATTGATTGAAGAATGCCGCAAAAAGGCGGAGGCGCATTTTGCAAATCATATGAGCACAGGCGGCAAGACACAGGACGACTTGTTCGACCAATTTTACAACACAAAGTACACTCCCGAGCAGTGGATCGAGTATAATCTGTACAGCGATTTCGGCTTTCGTGAGCCTGTGGACGTTACCGCGCTGAGTGATGAAGAGCTTGAAGAATACATGAACGACGCATATATTGCGGCTCGCGACGTATTCGGACTTTATGAGATAAATGCGGGAGGTCTATACGGCAGAATGGGCTATTCTTCCGAACAGGAACACGTTCAGATAGGTCAGTGGAACTACGTGAACATGGAGAACCCCGTGTTTACCACCTTTGCTGAATGGGAGAGCTACATCCGCGGTATTTTCGGCAGGACTGTTGCCGATGGGTTGCTGTCGCGTCACACATACGTTGAATACAATGGGGAAATATTCGGACTCATAGGCGGCAGAGGAACGAACATCTTTTGGCAAGAGGTTAGCCGCGAGGTAACATCCCGAACAGATACCGAGATCATCTACACATTGACCGCTGAGATCAGAGAAGAGTTTAGGGAAGAGGTCGGTCTTACAGAATTAACAGAGTACCACACATTCGTCTACTCGCTGACCGAGGACGGTTGGAGATGGACGGAATTCTACCTTTGGAATTGACGGAGAGCTTATGAAATATAAAAAGATCGTCGCGGGAAGGTTTATTGAGAGACTCAACAGGTTTATTGCCCGAGTTGAGGTTGACGGTGCGATTGAAACTGTTCACGTTAAGAATACGGGGCGGTGCAGGGAGCTTCTTGTGCCCGGTTGTACTGTTTATCTTGCGAAGTCTGACAACCCTTCAAGAAAGACGAAATACGACCTTATTGCAGTTGAAAAACAGACCGAGCGCGGTGTTATCCTCATCAACATGGACTCGCAGGTACCAAATGACGTGGCAGCAGAGTGGATCCCTCGCTCCGGCTTGTTCTCCGATGAGGCTGTCATTCGTCGTGAAGTGAAGTGGGGTGACTCACGTTTTGATTTCTATATTGAAGACGGAGACCGACGGGCTTTCCTTGAAGTTAAGGGTGTCACGCTTGAGAGCGGCGGTGTTGCCATGTTCCCCGATGCGCCTACTGAACGTGGGATCAAGCACATTCGTGAGCTGATTTCCGCTGTGGGGGAAGGATATGAAGCGTATGTGCTTTTCGTTGTACAGATGAAGGGCGTTTCATGTGTTCGACCCAATGATGTGACGCATCCCGAGTTTGGTGAGGCATTGCGTCATGCAAAGTCGGCAGGTGTTCATGTGCTTGCAGTGGACTGTGCTGTGACGAATGACTCTATTGCAGCGGACGGGTTGGTACAGGTAGAGTTATGAGTTATGGGTTATGGGTTATAGGTTATTTTGTTACTTTGTCATCCTGAGTGGAGCGTAGCGTAATCGAAGGATCTCGATTAGATTCTTCGACTTCGTACTGCGTACTGCGCTCAGAATGACAGTTTTTTTGCTTGTGACATTTTGATTGATTGTGCCAATACTACATAAAATACCACCTAATGTCCGAATAAAATGTAAAAAATATGACTTGACAGAAATGCGGCGTTGGGATATAATATATCTTACCCTGGAATAGTGTGCGTATGAAGTGATAATGCTGCGCTTCAGAACCCGACGCGCCCTTATGGGAAAACAGAAAAGGTTGGTGTGCTCTTGAAAATAGATGTAACTGAACTTATGAATCACCGTGCGGATGCGGTAGAATTTGATTACACCTTTGACCCCACGCATACCGATGTAGAATGTGTACAGATGCCTGCGGACGTAACGATTCCGGCTGATGGCATCAGAGTCGTTGGCGAGGCTTACGAC
>JAGBGV010000195.1 GCA_017935805.1 Clostridia bacterium
ACCCCTGCTTGCAGACAGCAAGTTCAGGAGCGATAGGCAGCTTAAGGTTGCAAACGATGTGAAGAGCATACATTCAAGAGAGAACATTGAACAGATTATAGGCGGTGTATCGTTCACCATTCCGCACAGCGATTTAGTAGAAAAGCAGTACCTTGAAGGAGAACTGCTGAAGAATACACCGGAGAAAAGAGAAAGCAAAGAGTTCCGTGTAATGATAGAAGATATCGCAGAGGAGGTGTTCGACCTTGATTAATCAGAATACTTCACACGATTTATTCTTCGCACCGACTAAGATAAGCGACTTTCCAAGCGTGCTTGAAGAGGTACAGGAGCATATATCTCAAAACTATGCTTCGCTTCTTCTTGAAACCAATAAGGATGTCGCAAAGGAACAGATAAAGTTTCAGATAAAAAAGTATCTGGCAGACAAAAGACTCAGTGCTGACGGAATGTCAGAGGATGAGCTTGTCGACAGGTTATATACCGAAATGGCAGAATACTCATTCCTGACAAAGTACATATTCAGCAAGGGTATTGAGGAAATAAACATCAATGCCTGGAACGACATTGAAATTCACTATTCAGGTGGAAAAAGAGGTAAACTCGATGAACACTTTGATTCTCCGCAGCATGCAGTAAATGTTGTGAGAAGAATGCTTCATGCATCCGGGATGGTGCTTGATAATGCTTCTCCCGTAGTTCTTGGGAGCTTGACGAAGAATATTCGTATTGCGGTAATCAAAGCACCTGTTGTGGATGAGGAGGCAGGTGTAAGTGCATCAATCCGTATCGTAAATCCGATGAACTTTGCAAAGCAGGATTTGATAGATTACGGAACGGCAACAGCGCCGATGCTTGATTTCTTATCAATGCTTATAAGATACGGAGTAAGTGTCTGTGTTGCCGGAGCCACAGGTAGTGGTAAGACAACCGTTGCAGGTTGGATGCTTTCGACATATCCCGATGACAAGCGAGTTTTCTCAATTGAAAGCGGTAGCCGAGAGGTCTCACTTGTTAAAGAGAAAGAAGGAAAGGTTACCAATAATTCAGTCCAGACTCAGACAAGACCATCAGAAAATGAGGCACAAAATATCACGCAGGTAAAGCTTCTTGATGTTGCTTTGCGATTCAATCCTGATTTGATATTTGTTGGTGAGATCAGAGATATGGAAGCTTATGTTGCACAGGAAGCAAGTAGAACAGGTATTCCTGTCTTGACAACAATACATTCAAACTCTTGTGAAGCAACATATTTCAGAATGGTGACACTTTGTAAGAGAATGTTTGATGCAGCAGATAAAACCCTGTATGACCTTGTAACTGAAGCATTCCCGATTATAGCTTATGCAAAACAGCTTGAAAACGGAGAGCGAAAGATTATGGAGATTATGGAGTGTGAAATCAAACCGGATGGAGAAAGAGTGTACAGAACCATATACCGATACAACATCAAAGAAAACTACTATGATGAAAATGGTAAGCTTGTTATAAAAGGTGAGTATGAGTTCGTAGGTGAAATATCCGAAGGACTCAAGAAAAGACTTACCGAAAACGGCATACCGAGAGGTTGGCTTGATAACATTTGCAGAGGGGAGGCGATAGCTTGCTGACATTAAGATTATTTGCATTTATTGCGATGGTTACAGGTGTTCTGAAACTGCTTGATATAAGGCTTCTGGATTTGTTCAAATCCGTATTTGACAGACCAAAATCAATCAGAGATCAGGTAAACGAAGTAACCAATAAGAAAAAGAAAAACTTCTTAAGACGAGAGGTTGAAGAAATAACCGAGATAATGAGAATGACAGGCAGGGAAGATAAAATCCCTGTTATTTTTATTGCCTGCGGTGTATTTGTCATAGCAGGTGCGGTCATTGCCTCTATGTTCAACAATGTCTACATGATACCGCCACTTGCAATCGGTATGAGGTTTGTGCCTGTGTGGTATGTAAAACTCACAGCCAGTCATTTTAAGAAGGATGTATCGGAAGAGCTAGAAACAGCCTTATCGATTATAACGACTGCATATATCAGAAACGAAGATATCGTAACTGCGGTTGAGGAAAATATCGCATACCTTAATCCACCGATTAAAGATGTCTTCACCGACTTTCTTGTACAGCTTAAACTCATCGACTCGGATGTGAATAAAGCAATAGCAGGTCTTAAAGATAAGGTGGACAATGATGTGTTCCATGAATGGTGCGATGCACTTATGCTTTGTCAGCAGGACCGAAGCTTAAAGACTACACTGACACCGATAGTTACAAAACTGTCAGATATCCGTGTGGTTAATTC
>JAGBGV010000196.1 GCA_017935805.1 Clostridia bacterium
ATGAGTTAAAGAGCCTTGCAGAACAGCAGCTCAACAGCTTAACTTTTCAAATTGAAGAAGCAAAAGCAAGTATAAATGATACTGAGTCCAAGATCGACTCTCAAGAGCAAGCATTCCTTGAACGTATGGTACAGAACTATATGGAAGAGGATATTGACTACTTAGAGCTTGTACTCGGTTCAGAGAATCTTGTTGATTTCCTCACAAGAATGGACAGAGTCAACTCAATTCTTGAGTATGACAAGAAAGTAATTGCTGATCTTACAGAAAACAGGGAACAGCTTGAACTTGTAAAAGCCAAACTCGACGAAGCCGAAAAGACTCAAATGCAGCGAATTGCTGAATATGAAGAGGTAATCAAGTCAAATCAGGCTATCTATCAGGAAAAGCTTGATTTCATAGCATATCTTGAGAGTAATAAGAGTGCTGCCCAGGCTAACTACGAATATTATAAGGCGCTTGACGATCAGCTTAACAAGGAACTCGAAGATTATCTTGCAGAGCTCCAGCGTAAGAGCCAGTCACAGTACGTTGGTGGCAACGGTGGATGGCCTCTTGAACCCGGTGTTTACTATTACGTATCATCCGAGCAGGGATGGCGTAATCTTTGGGGTACCCAGGATTTCCACTACGGTATTGACCTGGCGTGTGCCAACGGAACAAAGATCCTTGCGTATAATGCCGGAACAGTTCTTGTAAGCACATTCCACTATAGCTACGGTAACTATGTTGTAGTTGACCACGGCGGCGGTATTTCAACGCTTTATGCTCATATGTCAAGTAACGCTGTGTCGGTTGGAGATTATGTTCAGGCCGGTCAGCTTCTCGGGTACTGTGGTCTGACAGGAAATACATCAGGCTATCACCTGCATTTTGAATACCGTATCAACGGTCAAGTGCAGAACCCCAGAAATTATCTGGTTTTCCCGTAAAATTTATCTAAACCTGCGACGGAATATGACATTATAGCGACGACATATAATATATAATATAAATCAACGCATTTATTCAGAGGCTTTTATGCAAAAAAGAATTTCAATATTAACACTGGTTATCGCTGTTGTACTGTGTTGTCTTGCAACATTTATGACTACATTCCACGTTATGAACAACAGAAATGACGAAGCTTTGCTTGCCGATATAGAGAGCAAAGATAACGATACACCCGAAGAATCAGATTCACCCGAAGCAAACTCCCCGGAAACTGATGCGCCGGAAACCAAACCAACAGACAAACAGCCGTTGGCATCTGCAAAGTCAGATTTTATGGACAGAGTTGTCGATAAGCTAACAATCGTTGACGCATACTTCCGTGCTTATTACATTGGAGATCTTGATGAAGATGCTCTTATAGACGGAATTATCGCTGGATACGTTGAGGGCACAGGCGATGACTTCGCGGCTTACTATAACGCCGAAGAATTCAAGAATTTCATGAGTGACTATAATGCAGAGCTTGTCGGAATTGGCGTTAACGTAATTTATAACACAGAATACGAAACACTTGAAATATTGTCAGTCGTTCCCGAATCTCCCGCGCTCAATGCAGGAGTACAGCCCGGCGACCTTATATATACCGTTGGTGAAGAGCGCGAACTTGCATCTGAGCTTGGATATTATCCGACTATAGATAAGCTCAGAGGTGAAGTTGGCACAGAAGCGGTATTTACAGTTCTTCGCGGCAAAAACTACACCGAAGAGGTTGAATTCAGAATCATCCGTGAAAGAATTACCGAGATCACAGTAATGTCTCACGTTTACGATCTAGACTCTACCGTAGGCGTTATTAAGATTACAAGCTTTGACGCTAAAACACCTGAGCAGTTCTTCACAGCAATAGACGAATTGAAGAGTGCCGGATGCGATAAGCTTGTTGTTGACCTCAGATATAATCCGGGCGGCGAACTTCAGTCAATCTGTACGATACTTGACTACATCGTTCCTGACGGTGGGCCCATCATCCATATAATCGATGGTGACGGAAACGAAGTAGATGCTGAATATGCTGATGACGGATATGAACTGAATATTCCCATGGCAGTTCTTGTAAACGGCAGCACAGCGTCGGCTGCAGAGCTTTTCACAGCAACCGTCAGAGACTATAAAAAGGCAACTATCGTTGGTACTACTACTTACGGTAAGGGCTGTATGCAGACTACCGTGCCGCTTTACAGTAACATGATTACCGGTAAGCTGTATGACGGCAGCGCTGTAACAATCACATACAGAATGTATGATCCGCCTTTTTCCGAGAATTATCACGGAATTGGAATCGTGCCAGATGTTGTTGTAGAGCTTGACGAAGCGTTAGCTGAAAAGAACATCTACAAGATAACTGACTCGGAAGACAATCAGCTCGCCGCAGCTGTTGCAACATTCAATAAGTAATTAATAATATCATTATATAAAGCGAGGTTTCCCACAATGGAAAACAAAAACACAACCAAATATACAACCGAGGGTTATCAGGCCCTGGTTGACGAGATAACTTATCTCAAGGGTGAAAAAACTGAAGAAGTTAAGAAGAATCTTGCATATGCACGTTCTCTTGGTGACTTCTCCGAAAACAGCGAGCTTGATGCTGCAAAGGACGAACAGGGTCAGGTTGCTGCTCGAATTGCAGAGCTTGAAGAGCTTATCAAAAATGCAGAGATCATCAGCGACAGCGAGATCAAGGATGACGTAGTTAACCTTGGTTCTACTGTAAAGCTTTACGATTATGATTTTGAAGAAGAGATCGAGTATTCCGTTGTAGGCACAAACGAAGCTGACCCTGTAAACGGAAAGATCTCTGACAGAAGCCCTATTGGCGCTGCCATCATTGGCAAGACAGTTGGAGATGAAGTAACAGCCACAACACCCGCAGGCGAGCTCAAGTTCAAGATTGTTGCAGTAAGCCGCACAAAGGCATTAAACTGATTTTGAAAGGACAAACAGGATACACAAAATGGCAGACAACAACGTAAACACACAAGTAAATAACGAAGAAAACTTTAATGACCTTGTCCGCGTTCGCCGTGAGAAGCTCAAGACACTTCAGGACGCAGGACAGGATCCTTTCCAGATAACAAAGTATGATGTTACACACCACAGCACAGACATCAAGGATAACTACGATACTCTTGAAGGTGCTGAAGTGTCCGTAGCAGGACGTATGATGTCAAAGAGAATCATGGGTAAGGCATCCTTCTGCCACGTGCAGGACTTGAAGGGAACTATTCAGGTATATGTTGCAAGAGATGCGCTTGGAGAAGAACCATATGCAGCATTTAAGAAGGATGACGTTGGTGATATCATTGGCGTAAAGGGAACAGTATTCAAGACAAAGACGGGCGAAACATCCATTCATGCAACAGAGATTATTCTTCTTTCCAAGAGCCTTCAGCCTCTTCCTGAGAAGTTCCACGGTCTCACCAATGTTGACCAGCGTTACCGTCAGCGCTATATTGACCTTATAACAAACGCTGAAAGCAAGGATACATTTATTAAGCGCTCAAAGATCATCAGCACAATTCGCCGCTTCCTTGATGAACAGGGCTTCATGGAAGTTGAGACTCCCATGCTTGTTTCCAATGCCGGCGGTGCTGCAGCAAGGCCCTTTGAAACTCATTTTAATGCACTTGATGAGGACTTCAAGCTCCGCATTTCTCTTGAACTCTATCTCAAGCGTCTTATTGTTGGCGGTCTTGAAAGAGTTTATGAGATTGGCAGAGTTTTCCGAAACGAAGGTCTTGATACACGTCATAATCCCGAATTCACTCTTATGGAACTCTACCAGGCATACACAGACTATCACGGAATGATGGATCTGACTGAGAATATGTATCGCTATGTTGCCAAAGAAGTTCTCGGCACAACCACCATCGTGTATAACGGTGTAGAGATGGATCTCGGCAAGCCGTTTGAGAGAATTACAATGCTTGACGCCGTAAAGAAGTATTCAGGCGTAGACTTTAACGAGATCAACTCTCTCGAGGAAGCTCGCAAGGTCGCTGACGAGCATCATGTTGAATATGAAGAACGTCACAAGAAGGGTGACATCCTCAATCTCTTCTTCGAAGCATATGTAGAAGAACACCTTGTTCAGCCTACATTCGTAATGGATCATCCCGTTGAAATTTCTCCTCTCACCAAGAGAAAGCCTGATAATCCGGACTATGTTGAACGCTTTGAGTTCTTCATGAACGGTTGGGAAATGGCAAATGCATACTCTGAGCTCAATGACCCCATTGACCAGAGAGAGCGCTTTAAGGCACAGGAAGAGCAGTTTGCTGCAGGTGATGACGAAGCCAACCACACCGACGAAGACTTCCTCAATGCACTCGAAATCGGTATGCCCCCGACAGGCGGTATCGGCTACGGAATTGACCGTATGTGCATGCTTCTTACAGATTCAGCGGCAATTCGCGATGTTCTCCTTTTCCCCACAATGAAGACTATCGAGTAAAAAGTACGTGAAAAAGCGAGAAAACGAGAGAAATAAAGAGATATAACGAGTTGTGTGAGTGAGTTACTACACCACTACTACACCAAAATGCACAGAGATGTGCACAAACCACGGAGATGCATGATGTTACAAGATTCAGCCTTGCGGTTACTACACCAAAAAGCTGAATAAAATAGAAGAACCATGTACCAAAATAGTGCATGGTTCTTTTATATCAAGCCGCAGATATTCAGCGATGGATATCTGCTTTTTTGTTTTGGAGGAAAAATAATGGGATACAAATTAGAGTTAAAGCAGATAGTTGATTACCCTCGTTGCCGTATGTACAGACAGTTTATTTTAAACTTAATTGGTAACAAAAGTCTGCGAGTCAATGGAAATAGCCATCTCTATTATTACACCGTATTATCCTGCTACGCTAATTTCAGAACATCTTATCACAGAGTTAAGTGTGTCACATATACACTCTATCC
>JAGBGV010000197.1 GCA_017935805.1 Clostridia bacterium
CATTTCTACGCTGTACTTTGTCTCAAATTTCGGAATAGAAGCCCATACTGTTGCGCTTTCAGGAGAAGTCAGCATTCTGTTCAGCTTTTCGCCGTTGAGTGATGATATGTATTCCTCAACTGACACTCCTTCATTCGGTAAAAGTGCGGCAAACGCGTATTTTCTGCCTGCGTAATACTTTATAAATCCTGCTGCAAGTTCATCTGCAATGTAAGCACTTTCGGTTGAGTACATGAAATCAACGCTGATCTTGCAACCGTCCTCTTTCGTGAAGTCTCCATCACGGACATCATATTTCTCGTAAATCTCTTCCCACTCTGCATCAAAAGCAAGAGCGTTAATAAGGTACATGATCGTATCGGCAGAAATCCGGTCAATTATACTGTCAATCATTCCATCGGTGTTATCACTTACCCAACTGTTTATTTCCTTAACAGTGGAATCGTCGAAGGGTGCTTCATAAATATCTGCGCCGTAGTAATCAGCATTATGTTGGAGAAAATCCCCGTTTGGTGAAAAGCTGCTACTGTCCCGTAACCATATCGAATTGGCAAGATTGAGTTTGTATTTATCTCCCTGCGGTAATCCGCTGACATAAGATGAGATATAACCGTCAAGAGTGTCTTTGTCCATGCCGAATACCGTCTCCATCTGCGAAAGCGTGTTGCCGTCAGCCCCGCCTGCTGTCATTGCAAGTGCGCTGATAACGGACAAAGGTGATATAAGAGTGTTTTTCTCTGCTTCAAAGCTTTCTTTGAACAGCTTGACAGAAAATTCAGTCATTGTTGAATTGTCAGCGTCCGGAAGTTCGAAGGATCCTTCGTTTATGGCGTCCTTAGCCTTCTTTTCGTAGCCATCCATAAGATCATTTGACTTTGCCTCAGAGACGCACCCAATGCAAGACGTTCCAATAATACAGGAAAGTAATAATGATACAAGTGATATCAGTTTTCTTTTCATATAGCACCTACTTTCAATAATAATTATCCGTTTGTTACATCCCCGCTGTCAGCAAAAGAGATCTTCTCGCCAAGCACAACGGGCTCGGGCTTGAATACTATATAGAAGTAGTCCTTTACTCTCGCGGCCACTTCACGAACCTCACGGGTAAACTGGCCGTAATATGACCGTAGATCAGCCGGAACCCCAACAGCATCAAGGCCGAGTGAATCTGCTATTGCAAGCGCGCGATACAAATGGTATTTTTGAGTAACAATAACCACTTTCTTCGCGCCGAAAATTTCCTTCACGCGATAAAGCGAATCATATGTTGAAAATCCTGCGTGATCCATAAATATTCTATCTTCCGGAACACCTTTATTAATAGCAAAATTCTTCATTGTATTCACTTCATCGTACTCAACTCTGCCATGGTCTCCACTCATTAGGATCGTGTTGGAGCATCCGGTCTCAAACAGATCAACGCCTGTAAGCAATCTGTCCTCAAGCATATGGCTTGGGCTGCCGTCATCGCGAACCCCTGCGCCAAGCACGAGTATACAGTCATAGTCAGCGTCATCTAAGGCTTCAATTTCATATATTCTGTCTTTTGTTGATGAGATCATCCATATATTAATGACGTATGCGAACAATCCAACTACTGCCGCAACACAAATAATAACCGCGACAGTGATCTTAAATCCCTTTGATCTTATTTTCTTACTTTTCGGAGTCCTTGTTTTCATTATCCTGTCCTTTTAATTTGTTCTTTCTGCGCTTCTTAATTGCACGGGTGATAATAATTAACGCCACCGCAATGATAACAGCCCATATTGCAATATACGGCAATGATGAGACGAAGTCAACGGAGAAATCTTCAATATCTTCTTTCATGTTGTCAATTGTATCGGTGAGCCCTTCGCTCATTCTCTCACCGACTGTCAGCTTATCCTCGTTTACAACTTCCTTCTTTACCTCGGAAATGTTGAGATAAACTGTACAGTAAGAGATGAGATCGTCGTATTTTCTCAGTCTTGATTTATAAGATTCAAGCTGATAGGTCACCTCTGAAATTCTCGACTGAAGCAGAATTACATCATCAAGATTAGTCGCTTTTTCAAGAATATCAAGCAGAGCGTTGTATTCCGCCTCAAGTGCTTTGATCCTGCTTTCCGTGTCTACATAAGATGTTGTAACATCATTTGAGTTTTCTGAGAGACGTGTAACACTACCAAGTGTGGTAATCTCATTCATGAATTTATTATAGTTATCAGCAGGAATTCGTGCAGTAATGCTTGCGCTTCTGGAGTAACTTGACTGGTGAGCACCTCCACCGTATGATTCGGAGCTTTCTGTGTATCCGCCATATGATGCGATGCAAGACTTGATTGATGACATAAACTCATCAAAGGCAGTTGTCTGGAAGCTGATATTAGCATTCTTAATTATCTTGCGGTTTGCAAGGTCATTCTGCACCGTGCTCTCTTCAACATGAATCTCTTCAGGCACATTTGCCATGCCGTCAGTCATCGGAGCTTCATACTCATACTCCATCTTTGAGTCATACATGTCATCGCTCGCGTAACCTTTGTCATAATTTGCCCCGCCCGAATTCGCAGAATATGCCTCTTTACTGCAGGAAGTAAATGTTGCTGCGATGAAAATTGCCAGGAATAATGCTAAAAATTTCGTTTTCATGATATAGTCCTCCATGCCTTTTTATTTTTATGACGCCGGAGAATTGATAATAGTTCCATGTTTTTCATATTTTTTGAAAAAATATTCAAGAAAAGTGTAATTAATCCGTAGTGTTAATTCTATGTCGATTCACCAATCAGCTTATACATATAATAACAAATGTAAAACTGAATTTCAAGACATAATTTGTATTCTTATAATAAACAAATAATGATACGGTTTTATCATATAATTTGGCATAATTGACTATTTTGTTTTTGTGAATATTTATTGACTTTAGTTTGATAATGCGGTATAATTATTACAATTATTCAATCATACAATCTTATTATTATACATAATTGTCTGATAATATTATACTTAAATATACAGGAGAATTTACTATGAACAGAATTTACAACTTCTCGGCAGGTCCTTCCATGCTCCCAATGCCCGTACTCGAAAAAGCTGGAGCTGAACTTATTTCTTACGGCGACTCAGGAATGTCTGTTATGGAAATGAGCCATCGCTCCGCTGACTATGATGCAATTATTAAAAAGGCTGAGGCTGATCTTCGCGAGATCATGAATATTCCCGATAACTACAAGGTATTATTCCTTCAGGGCGGTGCTTCCACTCAGTTTGCATCTGTTCCGCTTAATCTTATGAAGACAGGCAAAGCGGACTATATTCTCTCCGGTCAGTTCTCTACAAAGGCTTACAAGGAAGCTCAGAAGTACGGTGACGTTGTTGCTGCCGCATCTTCCAAGGATGACAACTTCTCAAAGATTCCCCAGACAACCCGCGAATCCTTCCGTCCCGATGCTGACTATGTACACATCTGCTTTAACAACACTATTTACGGAACCAAGTTCAACTATATTCCTGATACAGGTGATATTCCACTCGTTGCCGATATGTCATCCTGCATTATATCCGAGCCTGTTGACGTAACAAAGTTCGGCGTAATCTATGCCGGCGCACAGAAGAACATGGCTCCTGCAGGTCTTACAGTTGTTATAGTTCGCGAGGATCTTCTCGGTTGGACAAACCCCGCAACACCTTCCATGCTTGACTGGAAGCTCATGGCAGACAATGATTCTATGTACAACACTCCTCCGTGCTATGCAATCTACGTTGCTGGACTCGTTTACGAATGGATCAAGTCCATCGGCGGTCTTACCGAAATGAAGAAGATAAACGAAAAGAAGGCAAATCTTCTTTACGATTATCTTGATTCTCAGGATTACTATATTGCACCTGTTTCCAAGGAAAGCCGTTCAATGATGAATGTTACTTTCGTTACATGCAACGAAGATCTTGACAAAAAGTTTGCTAAAGA
>JAGBGV010000198.1 GCA_017935805.1 Clostridia bacterium
GACGCGATCCGCCACACCAATGTTACAACAGGTGAGGCAGGCGGTATCACACAGCACATCGGTGCTTACAGAGTTGAGATAGACGGCAAGGAGATCACATTCCTCGATACTCCCGGTCACGAAGCATTTACAGCAATGAGAGCAAGAGGTGCACAGTGCACCGACATCGCAATCCTCGTTGTAGCGGGAGACGACGGTATCATGCCCCAGACAGTTGAAGCTATCAACCACGCAAAGGCGGCAGGTGTTGACATCATCGTTGCTATCAACAAGATGGATAAGCCTCACGCAAATGCAGAGCAGGTTAAGACAGAGCTCACAAAGTACGATCTCGTTCCCGAGGAATGGGGCGGCGATATCATGTGCGTTCCCGTATCTGCTCACACAAAGATGGGTATAAACGATCTGCTTGAGGACATCCTCCTTATTGCAGAGGTTAAGGAATACAAGGCTAACCCGAACAAGAGAGCAAAGGGTGTTGTAATTGAAGCGAAGCTCGACAAGGGCCGCGGTCCCGTTGCAACAGTTCTCGTTCAGGACGGTACACTCAAGGCAGGCGACATCGTGATCGCAGGTACATCCGTTGGTCACGTTCGCGCAATGACAAACGATAAGGGCAGAACCCTCAAGGTTGCAGGTCCCTCCGTTCCCGTTGAGATCATCGGTCTTTCCGAGGTTCCTCTGGCAGGTGACGAGTTCAACGCGGTTGAAGACGAAAGAATGGCAAGAGAGCTTGCAGAACAGAGAAAGGCTAAGGCAAAGGAAGAGCAGTTCAGACTTAACGCAAAGGTAAGCCTTGATGACCTGTTCAGCCAGATCGCCGCAGGTGTTAAGGAGCTCAACATCATCGTTAAGGCTGACGTTGGCGGCTCCGCTGAGGCAGTTAAGCAGTCTCTCGAAAAGATCTCAACAGACGAAGTCAAGGTCAAGGTCATTCACTCCGCAGTCGGCGGTATCAGCGAATCCGACGTTATGCTCGCCGCTACATCCGGCGCGATCATCGTTGGCTTCAACGTTCGTCCCGACAAGTCCGCTCTTGACTCCGCTGAACGTCAGGATGTTGATATCTGCACATACCGTATCATTTACGAGTGCATCGAAGAGATCACCGCCGCTATGAAGGGTATGCTCGCTCCCACCTACAAGGAAGTTCTTCAGGGTCACATCTCCGTTCGCCAGACAATTAAGGTTCCCGGTGTCGGCATGATCGCAGGCTCTTATGTTCAGGACGGTAAGGTAACTCGCCAGTCCCAGATCAGAATCGTCCGTGACGGTATCGTTATCATGGAAGACAAGATCTCCTCACTTCGCCGCTTCAAGGACGACGTCCGTGAGGTTGCCGCAGGTTACGAGTGCGGTATCGGCCTTGAAAAGTGCCTCGATATCCGCGAAGGCGACATTCTTGAGGCTTACATCATGGAAGAGGTAGCAAGATAATATAGAAAAAACACCCTTCGGGGTGTTTTTTAGTTATGAGTTATGGTTTCACTTCGTGAAAGTTATGAGTTATGAGTTAAAAGAGAACGGGAGGAGCGCGAAACCCGCTAAACCATTGGAGATGGGATGCTTTGGGTAGGATTCGTTGTGTCTCTTTCGACATACGAAATTCGATAATGCCTCCAAAACTCATAACTCATAGTTCATAACTCCTAACTCCTGCTTATTCTCACCACCCCTGCGGTGATGTCATCCGTCGAGCCGCGAATAGCCGCCTCACTCACTACAGCCATTGCCGCCCGCCGTTCATCTCCGCAGAGGACAGTCTCATCCGACACCATCATGTCAAGGAGCCACGGCACCTCATCATATGACCTTGCCACTCCGTCCGACACCATGACCACCGTATCCCCCGGCTGAATGTCAAACTTAATCATTTCCGCATCAAGTGCGCGAATTATCCCGATCGGGACCGTCTTTGACTGCAGCCTGAATATACTTCCGTCACGCAGAACGAAGGATGGCGCCGCGCCGCTTTTGATAAACCGCGCTTCACCTGTAACAAGATCAATTTCAGCTATGTCCACCGTGGCGGAGCATTCCCTCTCGGCTGATCTGACAATGCTGTTGAGCATCTTCAGCGCACATTCCAGATCCGCACCTGCCTTGATAAGCCTCTCAAGCAGGGATACAACCAGCCCCGACGTGACAGCAGCCTCCTTGCCGCTTCCCATTCCGTCGGATATTATCATGTAATACCGCCCATCTGCCTCAAAGGTAGTCACCGCATCACCGCTTACCCCGTCAGGCTCACGGTCTGTCACCCGTATGCAAGGTACGCTGCTTTCATCCATGCCGGTATCCGCCTCAATCGGGTTGTCATCCGGGATATCATCCGGGTTCTCCTCCGAGCAGTTTGCACCGCAGCCGCGTTTATCGCAATAGTACACCGGTACGCTCGATGCCGCAACAGAGTAAACTCCTGACTTCGCCCCGTAGGAATAAACAGAGTGCATCCTCATTGACAGGCTCGCCCCGTCCAGCTCAAATTCCGGCGTGGACAAAGGACTGCCAACTACCTCCTCAAACAGCTTTCGTATATCATCTCCTCCCATATGTGTTGCGCCAACGTCTATATCCCCAACAAAAATGTGCTTCATCCGCGACCCGTACGCTGTCACAGTTGACACTGAAAAATTGTTGTAGGACAGAATAGTTCGTAATTTTCTCGACAGCTCCTCGTCAATTGAGCTGATCTCGCGGCTCACTTCCCCTGCGTGGCGGAATAATTCCCCCGCGAGTCCCAGGTCCGCCGCAGATACCGACAGCTTGTCTCCGTCCTTGATGGCAGCGATCTTCTTCCCTGCCGCAAGGTTCGTTTCGTCAAGTATCCTACCCATATTGTAGCAAGTGGACGCAAGAGACGACGGGATCACTGCCGCGCTGACAATACCGCAGGAATAAAGCTCTGCCGCCATTTTCGGAATAAGGGGGGCAGTTTTCGAGCTTTTCATCCCATACCCGCACCTCTCGCGGTTACGGCAGGTGGGGCAGTACGACTCAAACGCCGCCTCCACTATCTCACGCATCTCCGTTTTGCTCGGTTTCGCCAGCCGCTGTGCCATGCCGCCAAGCACCGCCGACACGGATGAGAGCCCCTCTGACAGGTCATTTATCCGCCGTCGCATATCTCTCTCGGACAGCTCTGCCACAGTGGCACTCTCTCCCCTGATGCGTCCGGCTATTCCAATACCGCCGAACATCCTCTCCGGCAGCCGTATCAGTCCGAATTTGTACATCGGTGCAAGAACAGCGCACGCAACCACAACAGGCGGAAAAACTGACGTGAGTCCGTCAAATCCCGCTGCGTACACTGCCCAAACCGACGCGGCGATTCCGCTGCAAAGTATGGCGAAGGTGTGGGAATAATTCGACAAAGCAGCGCAAATGATCGCCGCCAAAGCATAGCCGGGGGCATATTCCGGCACCATGACAGTACCGCAGATCAAGCCCATGATCGCTCCGCGGTGCACTCCGTGGCAAAGAGACACCGCACAGGCTGCCGAAAAGGCAAACAGCACCCCAAGATCAAACTTCGGCCGTGCCAGCATCTCCTGAGGCAGTGACGACAAAGGACCTGCCGAAATCTGGCTGAGCGACATGGTCACCGCCGCCGCAACGGAATATACACCGATCTCCCGAATGGGGGAGGAACGCATATTTCCGTCTGTTGCCGAATAGAATAAATATGTAAGCACAGGTGTAACAAGCAAGCTGAACACA
This sequence comes from Clostridia bacterium, assembly GCA_017935805.1. The sequence goes on from JAGBGV010000198.1 coordinate 3,721, forward strand.
GCACCGAACAGGTCGTAGTAAAC
>JAGBGV010000199.1 GCA_017935805.1 Clostridia bacterium
ACAACATCTTCAGTTGTAAATGTAAATGTGTCACCATCACTTACAACAACCTTTTTGTCTGCAAAAGTCTTGATTCTGTATTCAGGACCTTTTGTGTCAAGCATAATTGCGATCGGCAAGCCAAGCTTTTCACGGACTTTGTTAATAAGATTGATCTTCTCGAGATGATCCTCATGAGTACCGTGTGAGAAGTTAAGACGAGCAACATTCATACCCGCAAGACACATTTTTGTTATTGTTTCTTCATCAGAGCAAGCAGGACCTATAGTGCAAATAATTTTCGTTTTACGCATTGCAGTTACCTCTCAGAAAACTATACCATGATTGGTATGTGAAATAATACAAAGATTTATTCAGTATGAATTAGTATAACACAGTATTGGCGTATTTGCAACATTAAAAGATAATTGCCTTGAAATTTTGACATTCCAAAGCAATTATTTCTACTTATTTACCCAGTTCCATTGTACGCTCATACGCGGCATTTACTGCAGATTCGACAGCGGCGTTAAAGCAATACTCATCGAGCGCAAGAACACCGGCAATCGTGCTTCCTCCGGGGCTGCAAACGTTGTCTTTAAGCTCCATAGGATGCTTGCCTGATTCAAGAATCATTTTTGCCGCACCGATAAGCGTCTGAGCGCTGTATTCGAGGGCCTGAGATCTTGTAAGACCGTTAGCAACACCTGCGTCAGCCATTGCATTGGCAAACATATAAACGTAAGCAGGACCGCATCCATGAATTGCAGTAGCGGCGTCGATCTTATCTTCACTGATTCTGTCGAGTTTGCCGCATCTTGACATAAACTCTGTAAATTGGGACAGGCTGCGCTCACTTACGTCCTCTGTAAGTGCATATACGATCATACCGCTGCCTACGGCAACTGCGGTATTGGGCATGATTCTGATTACGGGAAGATTACCAGCAAGCTTCTTTATCCTTTCAATTGAAACACCGGCTGCCATGCTGATGATAACAGGCTTGTCTTTTCTTGACTTGAGTACAGGCGCTATTTCATCAATTACAGAAGCAATTACCTGAGGCTTAACAGCCAGGAAGATATAGTCGCACAGCTCTGCAATACCGTAATTGGTTTCAGAAGAACCGCCAATTTTTGACGCAAGGCTGATAGCAATTTCAGAGGAATAGTCGCTTACATACACTTCATACCTTTGATTAACGGCAACTCTTGTGGCAATTGCGCTACCCATGTTACCGCATCCGATAAAACCGATTTTTACATTGTCCATAATACTCTCCCTTTATATTATCGTGTCTGACCGTTACCGTAGATCACGTATTTGTACGAAGTAAGCTCACAAAGTCCCATTGGACCCCTTGCGTGAAGCTTTTGAGTTGAGATACCCATCTCACATCCAAGACCGAACTCTCCACCGTCTGTAAAGCGCGTAGAGGCATTAACATAAACAGATGAGCTGTCAACCGCGCTTACAAAAAATGCGGCTGTAGCGTCGTTCTGGGTGATTATAGCCTCACTGTGGGTCGTGGAATGAGCGGAAATATGCTCAACAGCATCCTCTACAGATCCAACAACTTTAACAGCAAGTATATAATCGAGGAATTCTGTGCCGAAATCGCTTTCTCCCGCCGGAGTAACGTCGATAATCTTGCCCGAAATATCATCCCCACGAAGCTCAACAGGAGTCTTGCCGGCGTTTGTACGGTCTGTTACCAAGCGCTGAAACATCATAGGTAAAAACTTATGAGCTATATCCTTGTGTACGAGACAACATTCCGCCGCATTGCAAACAGACGGTCTGCTTGTCTTTGCATTCTCAATGATATTAATAGCCA
>JAGBGV010000200.1 GCA_017935805.1 Clostridia bacterium
AGAAAGCAGCCCGTTTACGGGTAGCAAGTAAAAAATGCATGACTGACAGGTCCAAAAACAGCGTACTTGTACGCAGCAAGTTTAGATAGGGCTATGCCCGAAAATGAAAAACCACCCGCTATGCGGGTGGATATTTATTGTGAAAATCTCCCAAAAAAACTAATGTGTTTAAGGAAAATAACTATGTCGTAAAAAAGAGAAATAGGGGATTCCTATTGAAATTTTCGTATACATTTGGTATAATTTAATTTAGGTAGGTGTGCTTATTAACAACAATTATTAAAAAGGAGAATATCCTATGAGCAAAATTACAATTATTGGCGCGGGAAGCGTTGGATCGACCATTGCATATACTCTTGCGGTTAAGGGACAGGCAAATGAGATCGTACTGATCGATATCAATGCTGAGAAGGCACTTGGAGAAGCCCTTGATATCAGACAGGGACTACCTTTCTGCTCACCCGGCTCTATATATGCGGGCTCATACCGCGATGCATGTGATTCAGATATTGTTATCATAACATCCGGTGTAGCGAGAAAGCCGGGGCAGTCAAGACTTGACCTTGCTCAGACTAATGTTGATATTATCAAAAGCATTATTCCTCAGATAACTACATACGCACCGGATGCTGTATATATAATCGTAAGCAATCCGGTTGACATTCTTACATATGTCTGGTGCAAATATTCAGATCTGCCGGAGACAAAGATTATCGGTTCGGGAACTATTCTCGATACATCCAGACTTCGTGCAAGAATATCGGAATATTATAATATCAACCAGCAAAACGTTCATGCATACGTTTTTGGCGAGCATGGAGATTCATCGTTCGTTCCGTGGTCTATTGCCAATATCTCCAATGTACCGATACATGAATATCACAATGTAATCAACAGCGAAAACAATCTCTATCCTTCGCTTAATCAGCAAGAGGTAGAGACATATATGAAAAAGTCCGGTGCTCGAGTAATACAGCGTAAGGGAGCAACCTATTATGCAGTGTCCCTGTCTGTTTGCCATATCTGCAAATGCTTGCTTGGTGCTATGGATACAACGCTTACCATATCCACAATGATGCACGGAGAATATGGAATAAATGATGTTTGCCTCAGTACACTCAGCATCATAGGACGGGATGGAATCAGAGGTAAGCTCAACCCTGCACTTACAGAAGAAGAGCAGATACTGCTCAGAAAGAGTGCGGACAATCTGAAATCAGTAATCAAAAGTCTTGACATATAACTGAAAGGGGAATACATATGGAATACCGTATTGAACATGACTCAATGGGCGAGGTAAGAGTGCCTGCCGATAAATACTGGGCAGCACAGACTGAAAGAAGCCATGAAAACTTCAAGATAGGTGTTGGAATTGAGACAATGCCCAGGGAGATCACAAAGGCATTCGGCGTACTCAAAAAAGCGGCTGCTATTGCAAATAACCAGCTCCGACCCGAAAAGATGACTGAAGAAAAGCTTGTATATATCTCCCAGGCTTGTGACGAAGTCATGGCAGGAGAGTTGAATGACCATTTTCCTCTTGTTGTATGGCAGACGGGAAGCGGCACACAGTCAAATATGAACGCAAACGAAGTTATCGCCAACCGCGCAAACGAACTTGCAGGAAAAAAGCTGTGTCATCCCAACGATGATATCAATATGAGCCAGTCTTCCAATGACACATTCCCCACAGCTATGCATATCGCGGCAGTAGAAGCGCTTGAAGATAAGCTGATTCCTGCGGTTATGAAGCTGATCACCACATTCCGCCGTCTTGAGCATATGCACGAGGGAATTACAAAGAGCGGCAGAACACATCTTCAGGACGCAACTCCGATCCGCTTCTCACAGGAGATCTCCGGCTGGCGTTCCTCTCTTGAAATGGATATCGCGCTTATTGAAAAGTCACTTCCCGCACTGAAAACTCTTGCCCTCGGCGGTACAGCGGTTGGTACAGGTCTTAACGCACCCAAGGGCTTTGACACAAAGGTTGCTGAGGCAGTTTCTGCGATCACAGGAAAGGATTTCGAGACCGCAGAAAATAAATTCCACGCACTGACATCCAAGGACGAGCTTGTTTTCGCTCACGGAGCAATTAAGGCCCTTGCTTGCGACATGATGAAGATCGCAAATGACGTTCGTTGGCTTGCATCAGGTCCGAGACTTGGTATAGGAGAGATCACCATTCCCGAAAA
>JAGBGV010000201.1 GCA_017935805.1 Clostridia bacterium
ACGGCGTCGGCGTATGCGAAAAGGGATGCTGCCTTGCGGTAACATCCCTTTTGTCGCTTGGTTATTCAGTTTTTGAGCTAACCTGTTTGCCCTCTGCCCTTAAAAGCGTTGATTTTACTGGATTTCTCCTTGTTTTCTTATGTCAACGCTCTTAATGGGGCGTTTTCTTTATATCTTTTGGATTGATACAATAGTGAGTTCGTTTTTGCTGATCTTGAATGATACCTCATATCCCGCATATGGGAAGCCGTAAATACGCTCACTTTCGTTTTTGTAAGCAGGATGGGGGTCTTCTTTCAGCAGAGCGATAAGAGCGTCACGTTTGTCGTGGGGGAGAGTTGATATTTGTCCGTCAGGATCACAAACAGTAACCCGAGCACCGTCAACATCAGCCGCAAAACCGCCGGTTGCCGAGTTAATGCAGTTGATATGCGGCAAATATGGCTTGATATCGTAGATTGGCGTACCATCTGCCATGTCGATGCCGGATACGTGAATGACAGTACCGTGATCCTTGGTGATCTCAATACCCTCAAGCTTGACAACTGACAGCCCAATCGGATTCGGTCTGTTGGGTGAACGGGTGGCAAATACGCCGATTCGTTTGTTTCCTCCAAGGCGCGGAGGGCGAACAGTCGGTGACCATCCGTTGGTATCGCCTGATGAAGCAAATCCCAAAGAAAATCCCCATATAAGCCACAGATGCGAGTAACCTTCAATACCGCGAAGTGCCTCAGGATTTTGATATTCCTTATCAAAAACTATAGTGCCGCACAGCTCGGGGACAATGCCGCTTTGACGGGGGAGTCCGAATTTGTCGGGCAGGTCTGTGTGTATCCTTGCAATTGGCTTTAGCTCTAAATCCATCATTTTTTACCGCCGAACTGGGACTTGTAGTCATTACGCTTGCCGTAAACCTTTTTGTATTCCTTTTTTTCGTTTTCCTCAGCCTTGAGAATTGAACGAATTACTGCTACTATCGCGGCAACGATTGCGTAAATAACAAGATAAAGACCAAAAATCACGATCACGGAACCGGGATTTCCTTTGTATCCGCCAAGGAGAACGAACATTATGTAGAATACAGCAGCTGTAGCAAAGAAATGTATCAGCAGGCGAGGGAACAGCTTCATCTTTGAAGAGAAGAACAGTAAATTCGCAAACGCAAGAATTATTGAGTAGCCGAGTATACCGAATACCGTGCCGAGTGTTGGAATAAAGCCAGCGTCTATGGTAACACCGATAAGATACATTACAACCAGCAAAGCCGAATTGATAATGCACCCCTCGGATATGATTCTATAGAATTTACTTGATGATTTCATATATAAATACCTCACGAAAGTTCATTAATTATATCATAACATAAATTGATGAATAAATAAACTGTATTTTCAAAATTTGGACAGAGATTTTTATTGATGATGTGATTGACGATGTATAGAGACCATGGAAAAAGAGGGCATTAATGCATAAATGTATAAAAATCATGAATATTCACTCTGTTATCCATTGACATAAATGGAATAATATATTATAATTATACTGTATGCAAATACCCAAAGTGCATAAATAGCGTAAATAATCGACAGGAGTACAAACAATGTCAGGAAAAACAAAGCTTACAAGACACCAGTGCCGTGAGCTGATATTCAAGCTTCTTTTTGCAAAAGAATTCCATAAGGAAGCAGATCCGAAAGAGTATTACGATTCATATATAGAAATCACAGAAGAACCAACCGCTGAATACGTAGAAAACGTGTTTGTTGGTGTTTGCCAGTGCGCTCAAGAGATCGATGCCGAGATTGAGGAGTATTCCATCAAGTGGAAAATGTCCCGTATGTCAACTGCTACACGAACAATCCTCCGCCTTGCAGTATATGAAATGACAAAGATCGATGTTCCCGCAAAGGTCGTGCTCAACGAGGCAGTTGAGATCATTAAGATGTACGATGAAGAGACTGCACCTGCATTTGTTAACGGAATACTTAATAAGATCGCACGCAGTCACGGACTGATCAAGGACGCTGAATAATATGGGAAAGCTGTTTCTGGGAATTGATACCAGTAACTATACTACCTCATCTGCCCTGTGTAACGAGCATGGAGAAATTCTGCTTAACGCAAAGGCTCCTCTTCCAGTAAAAGAAGGTGAGCGAGGACTCAGACAGAGTGACGCGGTGTTTCACCATGTAAAAAACCTGCCACTGTGCAGTGAAGCGGTAAAAGCGACGCTGTCAAACATCTCTGACGGCAGTATATCTGCTGTCGGCTGTTCATACGCTCCTCGTGACGTGGCGGGCTCATATATGCCATGCTTCCTTTCGGGAGTTGCCGCGGCAGAGTTCGTTTCTGCAACATCCGACGTTCCCCTGTATAAGGTATCACACCAGGCAGGCCACATAATGGCGGCGCTTGCATCTGCCTGTGACAATAACGGAATCAGCCGAGAGAGCATAATGGTGACGCCATTTATCGCCTTTCACGTGTCCGGCGGAACAACTGACGTACTTTTGTGCGAGCCTGACGAAGAGCGGATCTTCAAGATCACACAGATCGGCGGAACCAAAGATATAAACGGCGGTCAGGCTATCGACAGAACCGGGGTGCTTATGGGGCTCCCGTTCCCATGCGGCGCTGAGATGGACAGATGCGCTTTGACGTATACAGGTAAGGTTCGACGCGATCAGCTGTCGGTAAAGGGAACATGGTGCAATCTTTCAGGGCTGGAAAACAAAGCGGCTGAGCTGTATAACTCGTGCGGCGATATAGCTGAGGTGTCGGCATATACTTTGTCCTTTATCGGAAGAACACTTGAAAAGATAACTCAGAACGCTCTCGCAGAATTCGGAGAAATGCCTGTTATCTATGCAGGCGGCGTAATGAGCTCACAGTATATCAAAGCTACACTCCAAAAATACGGTATGTTTGCCGACGCTCAGTATTCATCGGATAATGCCGTTGGTGTGGCGCTGCTTACAGCAGAATTATTCAGACGGGATATGTTAATATGAACGGTAACGAATATAACAGAGAGCCTGAAGGAAAGTTCCCGGGCGCCCTTACAGTCACACAGCTGAATGAGTTTGTGAAGCGTGTAATCGACACAACCCCGCAGCTTACTGATGTTTATGTTAAGGGCGAGATATCAAACTTCAAGAATCACTACAGCACCGGGCATTATTACTTCACGCTCAAGGACGAGGGCGGTCAGCTCAAATCCGTAATGTTCCGCTCCTCTGCGGCGAAGATGAGATTCATCCCCGAGGACGGTATGAAAGTCACAGCACACGGTCGTATTTCATCATTTGTCCGTGACGGAACATATCAGCTCTACTGCGATTCAATGGAGCCGGACGGTGTTGGTGCATTATACGTGGCATATGAGCAGCTTAAGAGAAAGCTGGAAATGGAAGGGCTGTTTGATCCTTCAAGGAAGCACCCATTGCCGAAAATCCCCACAAGAGTCGGCATTATTACATCTGCAACAGGTGCAGCGATCCGCGACATGATAAACGTGTGCGGCAGGCGTTTCCCTTATGCTAAGCTGGTGCTGTTTCCCACACTTGTTCAAGGTCCGGACGCACCGTCACAGCTCATTGCAGGTATGAAATATTTTAACTCAACAAAAAGCGTTGATGTTATAATAATCGGTCGCGGCGGCGGATCAATAGAGGATCTATGGGCATTCAACGATGAAGGACTTGCACGGGCTGTTGCGGCATCTGGGATACCGGTTATCTCCGCTGTAGGTCACGAAACCGACTTTACGATCTGCGACTTTGTTGCTGACAGACGTGCTCCCACACCTTCAGCTGCTGCAGAGCTTGCAGTGCCAGACACGGCAGAACTGAAGCGCAAGATACTGAACATCGTCACCCGTGAGGCTGATGTTATTCGGTCAATGCTGAAGATCAAGCGTGACAGACTTGACTCTCTCTCAAAAACGAGAGCTATGACTGACCCAATGAGTCCAATAAATGACAGGCGTATCGTGACAGATCAGCTATATGACAGACTCCTTCGCGCTGAAGAGAATAATCTGCAGATGAAGAAAGCTGAAATGGCACGAGAAGCGGGAAAGCTCAGCGCACTCAACCCGTTATCAGTTATTTCACGAGGCTACAGCGCTGTCTACAAGGACGACGGATCACTTGTCAAAAACGTTGACGATGTTGATGTCGGAGATAAGATCGAATTCAAGACTATTGGCGGTCAGGTTGCCTGCACGGTTGACGAAATAAAGAAGAACGCATAAATTACGATAAATAAACATACGGTGAATGATATGAATGAAAATGAAATGACCTTTGAGGTTGCGATAGCGCGGCTTGAGGAGATAGTTCGTGCGCTTGAGAGCGGATCTGCCCCCCTTGATAAGTCGCTTGCACTATTTGAGGAAGGTGTTGCACTTGTTAAGCTGTGCAATAACAGACTTGACAACGCAGAGCAGAAGGTGAAAATCCTCACAACTGCACCTGACGGCACCCTTGCCGAAGCGGACATGAAATAACAGCACAATTAATCAGTATTATTATCAGAAAGATCGGTGTGTTATGGAAAATTTAGTAGCAAATAAGGTTGAAGATATCCTTCGCGATGCGGCTGATAAAGTTGAGAGCGAGCTTACAAGATATCTTGCGGAAGAGTTTGCGGGAGACACAGTTACATCCGAGGCAATGAGATATTCAGTGCTTGGTGGAGGTAAGAGAATTCGAGCATTCCTTGTGCTGGAGTTCTGTAAGATGTTCGGCGGTAAGGAAGAAGCGGCTATGCCTTTTGCCTGTGCCCTTGAGTGTATTCACGCTTATTCACTCATACATGACGACTTGCCCTGTATGGACGATGATGATCTCCGCCGTGGCAAGCCATCCTGCCATATTCAGTTCGGCGAGGCGGAGGCGCTTCTTGCAGGTGACGGACTGCTCACATTTGCCTTTGAGATTTGCGCATCCAATAAATATGTTTCACATAAATCAGTTCGCTATGCCGTAGCAACACTTGCTCATGAGGCTGGTGCTATGGGTATGGTAGGCGGTCAGACACTTGACTTGGCAAACGAGGTCGAGAGCTACGCTGATCTTCGCAAGATCTTCTCAAAAAAGACCAGCGCTCTCATTCGTGCGGCGTGCCTTCTCGGATATTTTGCGGCAGTTGATAAGCCTATCTCAAAGGATATGGATAACATCAAGCTGTACGCAGAAGCAATTGGTTTGGCTTTCCAGATACATGACGATATACTAGACGTAAAGAGTGATACACAGACTCTCAGTAAGAGCGTTGGCAGTGACGCCAAGAATCACAAAAAGACTGTCCTGTCATTCCTCAAGATGAATGAGGCAGAAGACGAGGAAACTCTTCTCACTCTCCTTGCAGTTGAGGTTATTTCCGAATATGCGGACAGCGAAAACCTGTGCAATCTTGCACTCTGGCTGCTTTCACGACGCAAATGAGACTTGATTTGTACCTGTCCATGAGTGGACTTGCCAAGAGCAGAAGTCGTGCATC
>JAGBGV010000202.1 GCA_017935805.1 Clostridia bacterium
CAAGATCACCTGTGACATTTATGATAAGGTGGCTTCTCTTGAGGCTTCTCTTGAGGGAGTGTCAGATAGAAAAGACAAAACTGTCCGCGCATTCTATATGAAGGACGAGATCATCCCGAAAATGAACGATCTTCGCACCTCTTGCGATGAAGCGGAATATCTCACAGCCGAAAAGGACTGGCCCTATCCCACATACGCTTCTCTCCTTTTCGGACTGCAATAAAACATATCCAAAGAGCAAATTCACTTTTGCTCTTTTTTGTTTATATTATTTAATGTATAAGAGTTGACCTTTCGGAGAATTTGAGGTATAATATAAGTTGATAAATTATGTTTTGATTGGATGACTCTTACATGGTAGAGATAACAGGGGTACTTCCCCATTCACGCGCCGCACGGGCTGGAGTGGAAGTCGGAGATATACTGCTTGAGATCAACTCTCACAAAATCAATGACGTGCTTGACTACCGCTTCCGTCTTGCTGATGAGGTAGTTGTACTGAAGCTGCACAGAGGTCCCGAAATTATTGAGGTTAAGATAAAAAAAGACACCTATGACGACATCGGTCTTGAATTCGGCACACCGCTGATGGATAAAAAGCACCGCTGTGAAAACGGCTGCATATTCTGCTTCATCGACCAGAATCCGAAGGGTATGCGCGAGACCATCTACTTCAAGGATGACGACAGCCGACTTGCGTTCCTTCACGGCAACTACATCACACTGACAAATCTTCACGACGAGGATATTGATCGGATAATTGAGATGCACATTTCCCCGGTCAATGTGTCTGTTCACACCACAAATCCCGAGCTTCGTGTTAAGATGATGAAAAACAAGCGTGCCGGCGAGGTGCTGTCCTATCTTGACAGACTTGCGGATGCAGGTACTGTGCTTCGCGGTCAGATAGTACTTTGCCGCGGCATCAACGACGGAGAAGAGCTTGAACGCTCCATGCGGGATCTTTCAAAGTATTACCCTAAAATGGACAGCGTATCAGTTGTTCCCGCTGGTCTTACGGCTCACCGTGACGGGCTATACCATCTTGAGCCGTTTACAGCGGAAGAATGTGCCGACGTGATCAGTCAAGTGGAGCGTTTCAATGAAGAATTCGGTGAGCGTATGTTCTTTGCATCCGACGAATTCTATATCTCAAGCGGCACTCCTCTGCCAAGCGACGAATACTACGGCGAATACACACAGATCGAGAACGGTGTGGGGCTTCTCACATCATTTGAGCACGAGTTTGATTTCATGCTCTCTACCCTCGATGAGGATGAATGTAAAGTCAACCGCAAGGTTTCAGTTGGCACAGGCGAGGCTTCATATAAATTCATCTGCAAGCTTGTAGATAAACTGAAAGATAAATGCCCCGGGCTTGACTGCAAGGTCCATATGGTAAAGAACAATTTCTTTGGCGGCCAGGTAACGGTCAGCGGTCTGCTCACAGGAGTTGACATTGCAGATCAGCTTCACGGTAGTGACCTTGGTGAGGTGCTGTATCTCCCTCGCACATCCCTTCGTGCAGAAGGAGACTTATTCCTCTGCGGTATGTCACCTGCAGAGCTTGAAGAGAAGCTTGGCGTGAATATCGAATTCACTGAAAACGACGGTGCGGAATTCTGCGAAAAGCTGATCGGACTGTGCTGATAAAAACAGACCCATTAGACTACACTGCGCTTTGCTCAGGGTGACAGGTCTCTATTATTTGTCATTCTGAGTGCAGGAAAAGTCCATAGTCGAAGAATCTCACAAACAAACTAAAAGAAACGGAGAAATATAATGGCAAAACCTGTTGTTGCAATTGTCGGACGCCCTAACGTAGGCAAAAGCACACTTTTCAATAAACTCATCGGAGAGCGCCGCGCAATCGTAGAGGACACTCCCGGTGTAACAAGAGACCGTATTTACGGCGAGGTTGAGTGGAGAGGCAAGGTTCTCACAGTCATCGACACAGGCGGTATTGAGCCGAAAACAGACAACCTCATCCTCAAAAAGATGCGTGAGCAGGCGCAGATCGCTATTGACACAGCGGACGTTATACTGTTCATGTGTGATATCAGAACCGGGCTTCTTGCCGACGACATGGATATTGCCGTTATGCTGAAGAAAAGCGGCAAGCCTGTTGTTCCATGTATCAACAAGGCAGACCGTATAGGCGACACACCTGCCGAGTTCTACGAATTCTACGAGCTTGGCTTTGATATTGATCCCATCGCCCTTTCATCCCTTCACGGCAGCGGAAGCGGTGATGTGCTTGACGCTGTGCTCGATGCACTTCCTGAGTTTGAAGCTGAGGATGAAGATGACGATGTGATTTCCGTTGCAGTTATCGGAAAGCCTAACGCAGGCAAATCATCTCTTGTAAACAAGATTCTCGGAGATGAACGCTGTATCGTTTCGGATATTCCCGGCACCACCCGCGACGCCATTGACTCATACTTCGAAAACAGCCACGGCAAGTACAACTTCATCGACACCGCAGGTATCCGCCGTCACTCAAAGGTAGACGACAAGATCGAAAAGGTCAGCGTACTCCGTGCAAAGATGGCAGTTGACAGAGCAGATGTATGCATCCTTATGGTTGACGCAAATGAGGGTGTCACCGATCAGGATGAAAAGATCGCCGGAATAGCTCACGAGGCAGGAAAGGCGTCTATCATCTGCATCAATAAGTGGGATTCCATTGAGAAGGATAACTCCACAACAAATGCCATGACCAAAAAGGTTTACGATTCCCTTTCATACATGACTTACGCTCCTTTGATGTTCATTTCAGCGAAAACCGGTCAGAGAGTTGACAAGCTGTTCGAACAGATCAACTATGTTGACAATCAGTCAAAGATGCGCGTATCCGCCGGTATGCTTAACGACGTATTGGCAGATGCAATAGCTCGTGTTCAGCCGCCGTCAGATAAGGGCAAGAGACTGAAGATCTACTATATGACACAGACTGACGTGGCACCGCCCACATTCGTTATCTTCTGTAATAACGCAGAGCTGTTCCACTTCTCCTATCAGAGATATATCGAGAACTGTCTCCGTCAGACATTCGGATTCAAGGGAACTCCAATTAAACTCATCATTCGTCAGAAGGGCGAAAACGCAGACAACGACTAACAGGAGTAAATAATGCTTTACTTTTTCTTAAAACAATACGCTATAGGCGCTGAGGGTATGCTGTACCCGGGACTTGTGCCGCTTATGTACGGAGAAAACCAAGTTCCTGTACCTGTAAGCATGCTAATGCTCCTTGTAGCTATACTTATCCCCTATCTTCTCGGAAGCTTTAACACCGCGGTGTTTATCTCGAAGAAGATATACAAGGATGATATACGCAATTACGGAAGCGGTAACGCAGGGTTTACAAATATCATGCGTATATACGGCTCGAAGGCTGCCGTTGTTACATTCGCCGGCGACCTTTTGAAGACCGTGATCGCTATTCTCATCGGATGGTTCACATTTGGATATGTTATGGCATATATTTCCGGCCTTGCTTGCTTCTTTGGTCACATCTTCCCTGTTTTCTACAAATTCAAGGGCGGTAAGGGTGTGGTATGCACTGCCACAATTATGCTCATGCTGGACTGGAGGATCTTCCTCATCGAACTCATTCTGTTTATCGGCATCCTTCTCATTTCAAAGTATATCTCTCTGAGCGCTGTTCTCTGCGGAATGACATATCCAATCTTCCTCAACAGAATGAACAACACGACAGTTCATACCATCGAGCTAGTTGCGCTTGTTATTGCAATCGTGGTTGTGATCAAGCATAAGGACAATCTCGTTCGTGTCTTCAACGGCACCGAAAGCAAGTTCAGATTCAAGAAGAGCAAACCTGCAAGTGAGGACGAGAATAATGCAAAATGATAAGATCTCCGCTTATTCCGCCCTTATTCAAAAAAGCACAGATAACGGTTCACTCGTCAATATAGTATTCCACTCACCGATAAGCGGCACAGATGCTCTCAAGGCAAAGGGAACACTGCGAAACATCGGCGGTGAACGTGTACTTCAGATCGAAACCTTTCTTACAGAAGGGCGCGTTACTCAGGAGAATGTCAAGCCGTCAGATATTCCATCTGCTGTGGAAAGGTATTTTGACACATACAAAAAATCCGACCTGAATGACCGCGGCGGCAGCGCTTCGCTTATGATCTCAAAAAAAGGCGCCGTCTCTCTTATCAAAAAAGGTAAGATTGGAGAAACTCCGGCAAAAGCAGACGGCGACGCCTCAAATGACAGAGTAAAAAACAGACTCCTTGACGGAAGTGAGGATTTTCTTCGCGCACTTGGTGTGTCCGATGAAAATGGACGCATCCACGATAAAAAGCAGTCAAAATTCCGTCAGATCTGCCGTTTTTCCGAGTATATTGTTGAGGCAGAGAAAAAGCTGAAACGCGACGGCACGCTTTATGTTTATGACCTGTGCTGCGGTAAGAGTTATCTCAGCTTCGCGGCGTATCATGTGCTGACAACGATTTGCAAGAGAGATGTCAAGATGACTTGCGTAGATCTGAAGCAAAGCGTAATCGACTACTGTACCGACATCGCAAAGAAATCGCAGATGACAGGGCTATCCTTTATCTGCATGAACATAGATGACTTTGTACCGGATAACGCTCCCGATATGGTAATATCACTCCACGCTTGCGATATTGCAACAGACATAGTGCTGAATTTCGCATCCC
>JAGBGV010000203.1 GCA_017935805.1 Clostridia bacterium
AGGTTCATCCTCACGTGCACTTTGGATGTATGCTAAGCCTATGGCATCAGAGGAGCTCAAGGATGTAACCGAGCTTTGCGGAGTTTTTGATATCAACCCCGGACGCGCGGCTGAATTTGTGAAAATCGTCGGCATGGATATGCCCATTTACACAGATTTCGATAAGATGATCGAGGAAACAAAGCCCGATTACGTTATCGTTACAACAGTTGACGCTTATCACAGCGACTATATTATCCGCGCATTGGAGCTTGGCTGCAACGTTATCACAGAAAAGCCCATGACTACCGACGAAAATAAGTGCAACGCCATCCTTGAAGCAAAGGAAAAGTACGGCAAGGAGGTTATCGTAACCTTCAACTATCGTTTTGCTCCTTTCGAGACAAAGATCAAGGAAATTATCGATTCCGGTGTCATCGGTGATATCTACAGCGTTCACTTCGAGTGGCTTCTTGACAGAGTAATGAAGCTCGGCGCACACGGAGCAAGCTATTTCAGACGCTGGAATGCAAGAATGGCAAAGAGCAGCGGTCTGCTTGTACATAAATCCACTCACCACTTCGACCTTGTTAACTGGTGGATCGGTCAGAAGCCCAAGAGAGTTTCTGCTTTCGGTAAGCTGAACCTTTACGGTGCAAAGAATGCGAAGTTCCAGAATACCACACGCTGCTGCGAATGTCCTTATGCAAAGGAATGCGAATTCTATTATGAAATGACTCCCCTGGAGCTGGATTACTACAAGGCAAATGAGCAGTATGACGGCTACTGGAAGGATAATTGCGTATATGCTGAAGACATCGACATTTACGACACAATGGCAGTTAACGTTGAGTATGACGGCGGCGCGATCATGACATACTCCCTCAATGCCACAACAGCTTACGAGGGTTGGCGCATTGTTATCAACGGCTCGGGGGGCAGACTTGAGGCAACTGAATATGAATCAGGCTTCCAGTCCAAGGTGAACGAAGATGTTGTTAAGGTATTTGATCTTGACGACAACTGCACAGAGTATCACATTACACGCGGTGGCGGCGGTCACGGTGGTGGAGACCAGAGACTTCGTAACATGATCTTCCGCGACAACGTACCGGATCCTATGGGTCACAAGGCAGGCACAATGGATGGCGCTTACTCCATCATCGTTGGTGTTGCGGCAAACAAGTCTATCAAGGAAGGCAAGATCATCTCCATCGACGATCTGCTTAACAGAAAATAAACTTATCAAAGGGGCTCTCACGGGCCTCTTTTGTGTTTTGCTGTTTTGCACAGTTTGCTCGCGAAGTTTTTGTGTGATATAACGAAACAGAAAAAAGTTGTCAAAATATGTCCGTTTATGAAGCCAAAAAAACAAGAACTGTCCCCTCCCGCATCTTGCGAATTTGGGTATAATGTGATAAAATATCATTGTAACATTTTCCGAAAAGGAGAAAAAATATGAAGAAGATCATAGCACTTATCCTTGTACTTTGCATGACACTTGGCATGATAGTTTCCGTATCTGCTGCAAGTCCTTTTGCGAAGCGACTTAATCTCGTACGACTCATTCGTACAATGTTCTCAACTGATAAAGAAGATTATGAGATCGGCGAGCTTGATGACGGAGTCCTCACTGTATACGTAGCTGTCGACGGTAAGAAAGATGCAGACGGAACAAAGAGCAACCCCTATGCTTCCGTTGAGGCAGCTCGCGATGCTATCCGCGATATCAAAAAGTCCGGACTTGACGGAATCGTTGTTGTGATCGGCAGCGGATCATACGAAGTAACACAGACGCTCGAGTTCACCGCAGAAGACGCAGGTACCGAAAGCTGCCCAATTACTTATCGCGGTGAGGACGGTGCTGTATTAAGTGGCGGCACAGCATTCGAATACACTGAGTTCGAAAAGGCTGAAGGCGACACACTCGCTCTGTTCCCCGAAGAAGTACAGGATAAGCTTTATATGCTTGACCTCGGCAAGTTCGGCTATACCGCAGAGGATATTGCTGCAATGCTGAAAAATAATAAGTATTACAACAAAGCCGGAATCATCCTCGTAAACGGCGAGCAGATGGATCTTGCGCGTTATCCCAATGCAGACGAAGGCTGGATCGAAATTGAAGGCGGTCACTTCATCGATGCAAACGGAAATGAGACCAAGTATACTGACAACGACAAAGTCGATAAGGAGCTTCAGGCACATCAGACTGTAGTTAATTACGGCGAAGAACATTTGGCAAGAGTTCTTTCCTGGAAAAACAGCAGCCAGATCTTTGTAAGAGGTCACTACCGTTTCATTTGGGCGAGAGACGATACTCGCGTTGACAAGCTTTATACTGACCGTGCTGAGCTTGTTGCCCCCTATTCCGGCGGATATGAGCCTGTTCCCGACGGACTTCTCTTCTTCTACAATATTCCCGAAGAGCTTGATGCTCCCGGTGAATTCTACATTGATGAAAACGCAGTACTGTACTACTATCCCAAAGAGGGATTTGAGACAGCTCATTTCACAATCCCCCATCTCGACGGAAGCATCGTAAATATCACAGATGCAGATTATCTGACATTTGACAATCTTACATTTGAATCATCCCTCAAGGACGGTATCGAGTTTAACGCTGATAACCTTACATTCTCCGGATGTACAGTCAGCGGTATGTATGAAAGCGGTGTTGTCGGTACAGGTATGAACATCAATTTTGTCAACAATGAGGTTGCTCATGTAGGCAAATTCGGTATTATGATCGAGGGCGGAGATGCTGCAACACTCACACGCTCGAACAACCTTATCTGCAACAACTACATCCACGGCTGGTCAACACGCTCCACAATGGCGTTTGGTCTGAACAGCAAGGGCTGCGGCGCTATCATATGCCACAATGAAGTTGCAAACTCTACTGACCTTGGTATTGAAGCTGAAGGTCCTTACAACACTGTTGAATATAACTACGTTCATGACACATGCCGATTCTTCTGCGACGGTGCGACAGTAAGTGTTCACGGCTATGCATACGGAACAGTCATCCGTTACAATGTAGTAATGAACACAGGATTTGAGTCTCCTCTCGACATTGTAGGTGTTCAGAGCTATACTGCCGACATGGACTGCATTGGTGCAGATTTTTACGGCAACATTTCCTATAACTGCACAGGTCACGGTCTCTCTCTTGCATACTCCCGAGACAGTCAAGTGACAAACAATCTTATTATCAAAGCGGGCAGATCAATGTTCCAGGCTATCAGCCCTACATTCAATGAAGACATAGTTAACGGCGTAGTAAAAGAAAGAAAAGTTAAGGATTACCTCCTCAGCGACATCTGGCAGAGCTCATTCCCCGAGCTTGTCGGAATCCACGGAAGATATGACCCTGACAATTATACAGACCGTATGTACGTTAAGGCTCCTGCCAACAACGTTGTGAAGGATAACTATTACTTCCGTGACAAGGGCTACAGTACTTGGCTCGAATCGCAGAAGCACAAGCTCGGTGCTATAACCGATGTCGAGGGTAGTTATTACGAGCTATCCGAAATTGAG
Source organism: Clostridia bacterium (assembly GCA_017935805.1). Next base: position 3,520 of record JAGBGV010000203.1, read on the forward strand.
GAAATATCCGAAGCAAACAATAACATCTCAACTTACAACTCCAAGCGCAACAAGAATCCTATCACGATATCCGAGGCTCTTGCTATCGCAAACGAAGCTGTGGGTACTGTAATGACAGAGGAGCAGCTTAACGAGGTCGGACGTATCGGTGTTGACTACGGAATCGGCGCTGTTACCGTTGAGTAAGATAATACAGATAAATAACGAAAGAGGCTCTTTTGAGTCTCTTTTTGTTTTGTGATTTTCCACAGTATTAATATGTCATTTTTGTGCGATATGACACACCCCTGAAAAGTTGTCAAGATATGTCCG
>JAGBGV010000204.1 GCA_017935805.1 Clostridia bacterium
CCATGTACTTAGTTGTGGCGTGAGTTACAATGTCAGCACCGAACTCAAAAGGTCTGCAGTGAACAGGTGTGGGGAATGTGTTGTCAATAATAAGCGGCACGCCGTGCTCATGTGCTACGCGAGCGAACTTTTCGATATCCAGCACCTTGAGGGCAGGGTTAGCGATTGTTTCGCCGAACACCAGCTTAGTGTTAGGTCTGAACGCCGCATTAATCTCCTCCTCTGTTGCATCGGGAGCAACAAATGTTACGTCAATGCCCATCTTCTTGAATGTTACGGAGAAGAGATTGAATGTGCCGCCGTAGATAGCGGATGAGGAAATGAAGTGACCGCCAGCCTCACAGATGTTGAACACCGCAAGGAAGGTTGCCGCCATACCGGAGGAAGTGAGCATTGCCGCAGTTCCGCCCTCAAGCTCTGCGATCTTTGCCGCAACTGTGTCAGATGTAGGGTTCTGGAGACGTGTGTAGAAATAGCCGCTTGCCTCAAGGTCAAAAAGCTTGCCCATTTCCGCGCCTGTGTCATATTTGAATGTTGTGCTCTGAATGATCGGAACCTGTCTCGGTTCGCCGTTTCCCGGACGGTAGCCGCCCTGCACGCATTTTGTACCGATAGAATGCTTGTCCATAATGCACCTCGTATATATAAAAAGTAGGTTTCTGTTTGATTCTTATATTGTAACACAAATATACGCCGCAAATCAAGGTCTGCGACGTATTTCTTTTATTTTTTTATGTCTTTAAGCTGTATAAATCGGTTACAGCATATGAGCACGTAGCTCTTCAGGGGAAAGGGGAGACAGATCGACAGGTGCAACGTCAAAAACAGTCTTGCAGCCCGAGTCTCCTCTCAAGTGCATCTTGTTTATCGCACGGGCAAACGCCACGATAACACTTGCGGTGAACTCCGGATTTGAGTCAAGCTTCAGACTGTATTCGATAACGTGCTTGTTCTCGCCCTCAAGTCCTGTCACACCTGTGCGGATAACGCTTCCGCCGTGAGGGATGCCTGCGTGATCCCGCATCAATTCCTCTTTTGTGATAAATGTTACGGATGTTTCATAATCCGCAAAGTAGTTGGGCATGGTCTTTATCTCGCGCTCTATTCTTTCGAGATCCGCCCCCTCCTCAGCCACAACATAGCACTCACGTCTGTGCTTTTCTCCTGTTGTGAGGGTGGGATTCTCTCCTGCTCTTACAGCCTCAAGCGCCTCAGGAATGGGAACAGTGTACTGCCTTGCGTCAAGAACACCGTCAATTCTGCGAATAGCATCTGAATGACCCTGGCTGACGCCTCTGCCCCAGAAGGTGTAATCCTGACCGTTTGGCAGAATAGCTGACGCGTAAAGTCTGTTCAGCGAGAACATACCCGGGTCCCAGCCTGCGGAAATAAGGGCGATGTTGCCGTTTTTCTTCGCCGCTGCATCTACATTTGCAAAATGCTGTGGGATCGCTGCGTGGGTGTCAAAGCTGTCGATGACATTAAAGCTTTCCGCGAGGGCGGGTGTCATCTCGGGAAGGTCTGTTGCACTTCCGCCGCAAATGATGAGCACGTCGATTTCATCCTTAAAGCTCATGATATCGTTCACTGAATAAACAGGCACGCCTGTGAGAGTTTTCAAGGTTTCGGGAGCACGGCGGGTAAATACCCCAACAAGCTCCATATCAGGTGCAAGATGAGCTGCACATTCAACACCGCGACCAAGGTTGCCGTATCCGTATATTGCAAGTTTCATTAGTTTTACCTCGCCTTATTTTACCATGTCATCCATTTTGTAAAGACCCGCGGGCTTACCGATAATGTAGTCCGCCGCAACGATAGCTCCTTCTGCAAAGAGCGCTCTGCTGTGTGCCTCATGCTTGAGAGTAATAGTCTGCGCCGCAGTACCTATGATCACCTCATGCTCACCTACTATGTTACCCATTCGGATAGCGTGAATGCCAATCTCCTCAGGTGTACGCTTGCCGTGACCTTGTCTGCCGAGGTGGTTTGTTGCCTCCGGGCGCACTTCCTTTATTGCCTCCGCGATCATAAGTGCCGTGCCGCTGGGTGCATCAAGCTTACGGTCGTGGTGTTTTTCGATAATTTCTATCTCCGCATCAGGCATTGCAGCGGCAGTTTTCTTTGCAAGCTCCACAAGCAGTGCCACGCCAAGTGACATATTTGCCGAATGGAACACGGGGATAACCTTTGCCGCCTCCGCTATCCTTGCAAGCTCTTCATCTGTCTGACCGGTAGTGCAAAGTACAACGGGAATGTTGTTGTCCACCGCAAAGTCAAGCAAAGCCGATGTGCATGAATGATGTGTGAAGTCAATAATGCAGTCCGCCTGCTTTACTGCAGAGATGAACTCCGGTGAGTGATCATCGGGAGAGAAGCTTACCGCTGTGGGAACAGACTCGGAACCGTTGGCATTTATGTCAATTCCACCCACAAGAACTGCTCCGCGGTAGCCGGACGCCGCATAGTTCACGACCTCCCTGCCCATGTAACCGCAGATGCCGCTAAGTAATATTTTCATATTATTCTCCTGTAATTAAACGTTAATTCCCGCTTCACGCATGAGTGAGAGAAGCTTTGCCTCGTGATCTGCTTCCATGGGAGTGAGAGGCAGACGGAGATAATTCTCGCACCAACCCATAGCCGCGCAGGCAGCCTTTACGGGAATGGGGTTTACCTCGCAGAACAGCGCATCGATCAGCGGGAGATAGTCCAGCTGCATCTTCAGCGCGCCTACTGTGTCGCCGTCAAGGTATTTATGTACCATTTCCGAGGTCTCCTTCGGTAGAATATTGGAAAGCACGGAAATAACGCCCTTGCCGCCGAGAGAGAGGATGGGAATGATCTGGTCATCGTTGCCGGAATAAATATCAATTTCGTCACCGCAGAGATGTGCAATCTGCGCGATCTGGGAGATGTTTCCGCAAGCTTCCTTGATCGCAACGATATTCGGGTGCTTTGCGAGGACTGCACATGACTCGGGAGTAAGGTTGCAGCCTGTTCTGCTTGGCACGTTGTAAAGGATGCAGGGCTTTGTGCTCGCGTCTGCGATTATCTCGAATGACTTGATAAGACCCTTCTGCGTTGCCTTGTTGTAGTAAGGAGTAACAAGCAGCATTGCATCTGCGCCGACCTCGCAAGCGTACTTTGTCAGATCAATGGCGTAAGCCGTATCATTTGAGCCTGTGCCCGCGATAACGGGAACTCTGCCTGCAACTCGTTCAACGGAATACTTGATAACAGCCTTGTGCTCTTCGTCTGTAAGTGTTGAGCCCTCACCGGTAGTGCCTGTTACAACGATAGCGTCGATTCCCTCAGCGATCTGCCAGTCAATCATCTCACCCAGCTTGTCAAAGTCGATTCCTGCCTCTGTAAGGGGTGTGATAATAGCTGTAGCCGCGCCTGTAAAAATGGTATTTTTCATAAGAATTACTCCTCGGTTTTATTCATATCAAACAAAAAGAGAGAGACACCGCACAGGGCTACCTCTCACAATAATTGCGTCATTTTGTGATAGCCCTCCGCATTTCTGCGACAACAGAACGGATATTATCCGAGCTGCCAGCCGAACACCCGCCACAGTATCCGCTTCGGCACCCGATCCTTCCCCGTGCAGCTTTGGCAGCCGTCAATCCACGGTACTCTTATCAAGGTGCGCCTCTATCTAATGTATATTTTTAGAGATTATAACATATGAGAAGTGCTTTGTCAATGGATTTATGCACGATTTTTAATTTTTATGCAAGTAATAAATATCCACCCGCATAGCGGGTGGTTTTTCATTTTCGGGCATAGCCCTATCTAAACTTGCTGCGTACAAGTACGCTGTTTTGGGACCTGTCAGTCATGCATTTTTTGCTTGCTACCCGTAAACGGGCTGCTTTCTAAGCCTTCCTCCGGGAGGAAGGTGGCAGACGTAGTCTGACGGAAGGAGCAGGCGTTACTTTGGGTTTGGATTATTTTTATTGTTCCGCACTCTCCCTCAGTCACCTACGGTGACAGCTCCCTCCCGGAAGGAGCCTTTTTATGTCCAAATTTGATCGTCAATTTTCTCCTCATCGGCAATAGCCTCTACTAAACCACGCGACTATCGCGTGGTTTTCGTGGTACAAAAAACCGTCCCGATACTGAACCGAGACGGTCTTTTATTCACTTATTTTGCGCCGATGACTGTTTTGAGCATTACCAGCACAGCCTTTGCCTTTTTCTTGTTTGAGAAATCCCGGCTAAGCTGGAACAGATCGTCATACAGCGAGTCAGACAACTCATCGTAAGGCTTCTCGGGGTACATTCTGTTCTCGCCGATATAGTCGTTGAGAATGTTGAGCAGCTCCCCGAGAGAGTTATTGTCACGGTAGCTTGTCACCTCGAATATGGACAGCAAAAATCTGGTTCTCGTGGCATTCTGAATATCATACGGGGTAAAGAAGTCCACGTCGTACACAAGGTTGCGGTTTCTCGAGTCGATTATCAGCTCGTTATATGTCTGAACGAACATGGAGTCAATGTGTTCCTGAAGATCTGATGCACGGTCTGCCTGCGCCGACGCTATGGACACGGAGATCACCGTAGCCAGCAGAAGAATAAGGATGATCACATTCTTCGGCGTAAACATTTTCTTCATAAGCCGATTTGCCGTTTTTTGTTCTGTCCGTACCTCTAAAGCCATCTCATCACTGTTTTTGCTTATTTTTGCCATTTTTATTTCCTCATTTCTTTGTAAGGATCAACTTCAGCCGCAAATGCAGGCTTGATATTTACATAGAATTCGAAATGCTCTTCATTGAAAATGTATTTTTGATCAAGCTGAGGTCCGCAGGAGTTGGATCCGATACCGGACTGCTTGTAGTCGATGATGACTGTGGTTTCCGCTTCTCTCTCAAGCTCAAAGTGGTGTTTTTTCTCATCAAGCTGTTCGGGGGAGAAGTGGGATGCGTTAAAGTAGAAGGGTTCACCGGATGTGAAGAAGAATCCGTGGCCTGCAACTGTGTGTACCTCTGCCCAGCGGCATCCGTAATGAGTGGAGTTTTCCTGTGGGAATACGTAGGGCTCATAGTTTTCGGTAACAGTGCTGTGATATTCGCCGAGCTTTGCCGCAAGGTTCTTATCAATGTAGCTTTCCATAGGACCGTAGCCGAAGTATCCCATCTGCTCGCTGCCCTCGGGCATTGTAAGTCTTAAACCGAAACGAGGATAAATGACATTATCGTGAGGCTTCTTCCAATCCACAGAGAAGCCCACCTTTATGCCGTCCTCGGTCACTGTGTAGAGGATCTCTCCGCGGAGAATTACGTTCTTCATAGCCGCGCCCATGGAGAAGGTTGTCTTCACTACTGCTCTTTCTTCGTTTGCCTCGATAAGCTCGCAGGAGTAGCACTTAACGGTCGCTCTGTCGTAGCCCTGCCATTCCCAGTCAGCCTTGATCTTGCCGTCGTTGTCAGTGGGCGCGCGCCAGATCTGAGGAATAACAGGACGTGTGATAAGATGCTCGCCGTTGTCAACGATATCCTCGATCATACCGCTTGTCTTGCCGATAACATATTCTGTCTCGTTAACGGTGATCTTGTATTCTCTGTCCGTTTCGTTGATTACAACGGGATATGTGGGTGCAATATACTGAAGAGTTCTTGCCTCGCACTTGAATTCGTGAACGAACTGTGCCATACCAACCTCGTAGCCCGCTTCAGCCCATTCTGTTGGAGCGTTCTGGCGGAAGGAAAGGTCGATGGTAAAGACACCGTCTGCCACCTCGGGAAGTGCGTCAAAGAGAGTGATCTTGCGTTCTCTCTGGGGAGCAATACCGAGAGCGGGAACAACGCCTGACTTGATAGCTTTGCCGTCAAGACGGAGAGTCCATGCCATGGAAATGTCGTCAAGAGCCTTAAAGTATCTGCGGGACTTAATTGCCACAGTACCGGGCTTGATCTCGCGAACGCGAACAGGCATGATAGCCTGCTTAAGTTCAAGCATACCTGTGTGAGGACGTCTGTCGGGATAAACAAGGCCGTCAACGCAGAAGTTTCCGTCGTTAGGCTTGTCTCCGAAGTCGCCGCCGTAGGTATAGTTGGGATCAGCGTACTTGTCGCCCAGGGCAACAGAGTGATCGGTGAACTCCCAGACGCACGCGCCGAAGAATTCCTTGTTGGACTCAATAGCCTCCCAGTATTCGCGAAGGTCTCCGGGGCCGTTACCCATTGCGTGGCAGTATTCGCAGAGGAACAGGGGCATTGTTTTCTTCTTGTCCTTGCAAATTTCCACACAGTATTCGGGCGCAAGGTACATATAGCTGTTCATGTCAGTTATATCGTAGCGCTCTGTTTCGCAGTAACCGGTATTTGCACCTTCGTAGTGAACGAGTCTTGAGTTGTCGCGGCTGCGGATCCACTTGGTCATTGCAACCTGATTGCAGCCGTACCAGGATTCGTTACCGAGAGACCAGAAGATAACACAGGGATGGTTCTTGTCACGCTCAACCATTCTTACAGCACGGTCAACATATGCTTCTTCCCACGCGGGATCATCGGAGAGAAGTGCGCGAGGGTATGTGCCGTGTGTTTCGATATCAGTCTCGTCGCAAACGTAAAGGCCGTACTTGTCGCACAGATCGTAGAATCTGGGGTCGTTGGGATAATGGGATGTGCGAACCATGTTCACGTTGTGCGCCTTCATTATCATGATGTCACGCTTCATGTGATCCATAGGTGTTGCATATCCGAGGAGCGGATGGCTGTCGTGGCGGTTTACACCCTTCGCCTTAACCAGCTTGCCGTTGATGAGGATGCACTTGTTCTTCACTTCAATGCGGCGCGCACCGATATTCAGAGAGATAACCTCACAGCCGCAGGTGAGAACGAGGGTATAGAGATTCGGGATTTCGTCAGACCAGAGCTTGGGGATGTTTACCGTTGCAAATGTGATCTTGCCCTCTCCGTTTACGCTTGTCTTGCCTGCTTCAACGGTTTCACCGCAGGGGCAGATGAGCTTATATCCAACCTCAGCCGCGCCTGTGAGAGAGAGATCTACTGTAAAGTCAGCTTTTGTGAAGTCATCGCTCAGATCACACTTTGCAAAGAAGTCGCGGATGTGAGTCTTTTCGCGGAACAGGAGATATACTTCGCGGAAAATACCGGACATACGCCACTTGTCCTGGTCTTCAAGATATGTTCCGTCGCACCACTTGAGTACCAGTACCTTGATGGTATTCTTGCCGGGCTTTACAAGGTCTGTAATGTCGATTTCGGATGTGAGGTGGCTTACCTGGCTGTATGCCGCAAAGGTATCGTTTATCCAAAGGTAGAAGCAGGAGTCAACACCCTCGAAGTTGAGGTAGATCTTCTTGTTCGCCATAGCGGAGGGGATGGTGAAATCGCGAACGTACAGCCCACAGGGGTTTTCATCGGGAACGAAGGGCGGATCTACGGGGATGGGGTAGTTGATGTTTGTATAGTTAGGAACGTCGTATCCGCGATCTGTCATTACCTGCCAGCACATGGGCACTGTGAGTTTCTCGAATCCGTCAGTGGTGAAACCTTCTCCTGTAATGTCGCACACATCGGAAACTGATTTATAGAATTTGAAATCCCACTCGCCGCAGAGAGATTTGAAGTATGGGCTGTTGCCGCGGGGAAGGTTTCTTGCGCTGTTTTCGCTGTCAAAGGGAACGAAATATGCGCGGGGAGCTTCGCATCCCACGTGGAGATGCTCGAGTGACTGATGATAGTTGAGATTAAGAGGCATTTTTCCTGCTCCTTTATGTAAAGAGTTGTTTTTCTTATTTTTTCCATTATATCACAAGAAAAATCAAATTGCTATAGGATTTTCGGTTTTTTAAGATTTGTTTTTTGTTTTTAGCTTCTTGCCGACATTTCCGCTTTACTCTTCAACCATACTTGCTCTTTCAACCTATTTTATGCACTACGCGTGGGGCGCACAAGAGGTGTTCCATGTCCACACCTCTTGTGAATCACCCGGGTGGAATATTTAGCACACAAAACCCATGGATATAGTCTATTCCACCCCCGAGACTTCGCCTCGACTGCTTCTGCTGTAAATACACGGCGGGGAAGGAGGACGGGATATTTATTATTGCTTATACTTTCCGCCGACTGAATCCCGCCAATTGTTATTGATCTAAAAACTTAACTGCAACTTCTCTGATTCTTCCCCTTAAGAATCCCCTTCTTGGCTTTTCGTGTAACTTTGGATTTTTGCATTTCTCCTATTTAATAAAAATCTACTTTTCGATTCCTGAGGGGATGAAAAAGTTTCCACACTTATTACCTCTTCCCTATTACCTATTACCTAAACCCATAACCCATAACTCATCACTCATAACTTACAACTCTCTTTCTCTTCTCCTCTTGACATATGTCCAAGATGGTGCTATAATAGTATATTGAAATAACTCAAAGGCAAAGATGGGAAATAGTAGTGAGAATTTCTGCGCACAGAGAGTGGGGGAGGATGAGAACCCCGCCGCATGAGTCACATGAAGTAGTCCCGGAGCTCCGCGGGTGAAAGGGCAAGTCCTGTGTAATCCTCGGCGTATGTCCCACGTTACAGGGAATGGGGATAGTTGTCCCCTATAAGTGCATCTGCATTGCAGGTGAATTCGGGTGGTACCGCGCTATATGCGTCCTGTCAAATGATAGGATGCTTTTTTATTTTTAATATGGGGGTATATTATGACCTACATTATCGCAATATCCGGTGCATCCGGATCAGGCAAATCAACCTTTGCCAACGCGCTCAAAGAATATTACGAACAAAAAGGTATACGAGTGCGAGTGATGACCTCCGACCGTTACTTCAAAAAAGAACTCCCAAAAATTATCTCCCCCGCTGACGGCTGTGAATATCCCGACTGGAATCATCCCGATTCGATAAGCAGCGGTGCATTGGTTGATTCCGTAACAGAAGCCCGTGATTCCGGAGAATATGACTACGTCATCGTAGAAGGGGTAAATATATTTTGTTACGAAGAAGTTCGTGACCTTGCCGATGTGAAAATATACGTCGATGCGTCTCCTGAGATGCGTATCTACCGCCGTATTGCTCGTAACGTGGTGCTGATGGGTCAGACCATTGAGTTTATCGGTGAGTATTATCTCAAATGCGCACGCTACCGCGAAATGGAATATTCCCTCCCCTCAGCCAAATATGCCGACTGGCACGTAGACAACGAATGGGGATTTGATATCCAAGCGGAAGCTGAAAAAATCACAGAAAAACTAAAAAACTTGTAAATAACCGAAAGGACAAAATATCATGAGAAAAGAACTTCCAAAGACCTATTCTCCCTCGGAGTTTGAGGGCAGAATCTACAGCGAATGGGCTGAAAACGGTCTCTTCACTCCCGAGATCGACCATTCAAAAGAACATTATTCAATCGTAATTCCCCCGCCGAACATCACCGGTCAGCTTCACATGGGTCACGCCCTTGACAACACTCTCCAGGATATCCTTATCCGTTACAAGAGAATGCGTGGCTTCTGCACACTTTGGCTCCCCGGTACCGACCACGCATCCATCGCAACTGAAGCGAAGATCGTTGAAGCGATGCGCAAGGAAGGCGTAACAAAAGACGACATCGGTCGTGAGAAGTTCCTCGAGCGCGCATGGGACTGGAAAGCACAGTACGGCGGACGCATCATTGAACAGCTTAAGAAGATGGGCTCCTCCTGCGACTGGTCAAGAGAAAGATTCACCCTTGACGAAGGCTGCAGCCGTGCAGTTCGCGAAGTATTTATCAAGCTCTACAACAAGGGTCTCATCTACCGCGGCAACCGTATGGTTAACTGGTGTACCACATGTATGACATCCATCTCCGACGCAGAGGTTGAATACGAAGACCAGAACGGCAATTTCTACCACCTGCTCTACCCCGTAAAGGAAACAGGTGAAATGCTTGAGCTGGCTACAACACGTCCAGAAACAATGCTCGGTGACACCGCCGTTGCAATCAACGCAGAGGACCCCAGATATGCGCACCTTCACGGATGCCACGTTATCCTTCCTCTTATTAATAAAGAGATTCCCATCGTTTGCGACGAGCACGCTGACATGACAAAGGGTACAGGCGTTGTAAAGATCACACCTGCTCATGACCCCAACGACTACGAAGTAGGTCAGAGACACAATCTCCCCTTGGTACGCGTATTCACATATGACGGCAAGATGACAGGTGCGGCTGAAAAGGCTGAAGCTGAACGTCTTGTTGAAGCAGGTCTTGCAGCAGTTGGAGAGCCCGAGGTTCTCGATTGCGGTAAGTATGCAGGCATGACCACAACAGAAGCTCGTAAGGCTATTCTCGCCGACCTGAAGGAAGCAGGACTCCTCAAGGAGATCGAGCCCCTCACTCATAACGTAGGCACATGCTACCGTTGCCACCACACTATCGAGCCCATGGTATCCAAGCAGTGGTTCGTTAAGATGGAGCCTCTCGCAAAGCCCGCTATCGAGGCAGTCCGCGACGGCAGAATCAAGTTCGTTCCCGAAAGATTCGAGAAGAACTACTTCCACTGGATGGAAAACATCCGCGACTGGTGTATCTCCCGTCAGCTTTGGTGGGGTCACAGAATCCCCGCGTTCTACTGCGACGACTGCGGCGAAACTGTTGTTACACTTGACGAAAATCCCATCTGCCCCAAGTGCGGCGGTCACATGACTCAGGACCCCGATACACTTGACACATGGTTCTCCTCTGCTCTCTGGCCCTTCTCAACTCTCGGCTGGCCCGAAAATACTGCTGAGCTTCAGCATTATTTCCCCACAAATACTCTTGTTAC
>JAGBGV010000205.1 GCA_017935805.1 Clostridia bacterium
CCCTTTGAGAAGCCTGTGGAAGTCTTGATGAAATCCGCACCGGACGCAGACACAATCTCGCACATCTTGATCTTCTCTTCGTCTGTGAGCAGACAAGTCTCAATGATAACCTTCAGGATCTTGCCGGGCTTCACTTCGTCCATTGCCACGCGGATAGCCTTGATCTCGTTAAGAAGAAGATCATACTTACCGTCCTTCAGCCAGCCTACGTTGATAACCATGTCAACTTCTTCCGCGCCCTCTGCTACGGCAAATGCAGCCTCAAAGCACTTCGTCTCGGTGGTTGAATAACCGTTCGGGAAACCGATAACCGTGCAGATTGCAAGCTTACCCTCTACATATTCAACCGCGTCCTTAACGTAAGAAGCGGGAATACAAACGGATGCCGTGCCGTACTTGATGCCATCGTCGCAGATCGCCTGGATCTGTTCCCATGTTGCGTCAACTGCAAGAAGTGTGTGGTCAACCTTTGAAAGAATGTCTCTGATATCCATGTTTTCCTCCGTTTATGTTAAGTTTTAGTATATTTTTCAATGAAATCCGCAAGTTCTGTTGGATCCGCGGGTCCGTGTGGATGGTGTCCATCTCCTGCTCTGCAAACACACAGGAATGGGATGCCTGTTTTTCTGTACTCTTTCTCGAGCAAGATGCCGTTTTCCTCATAAGGGACTATCGTGTCTTGATCTCCGTAGTACATCGCAAGAGGAATTCTCGACTTCATTACGTCCGGTATTTTGTCAAGGGGATGATTGCGGTAAGTAAGAAGCTCCGACAGCGTCACAGGATGTGCGGAAGTAAATTCCTGCCACACCTCTTCCCCGCCGTATCTGTCTCCGATGCCAAACCCCATTGGACAGCTGAGGAAATTAAGCACCGGTGCGTCAAGGAACATAGCAGACACAAGCTCGGGATAGCGTGCCGCAAAGTAGATCGAGCAAAGACCGCCACAGCTCATGCCAACTGCTGTGAATTTCCTCTCGAGGCCAAAATTCTCCGCCATGTAGTCGACAAATTTTGCTTTTCTGTCTGCGTCGGAATCTGTGCCCCAACGATTGTCGTTTTCAAGATAGCAAAGATGCCAACCGCGGCGTACAAGTTCAAGCTCAAGAGCCGGAAATGCATCGAAATATTCCATCTTCAGCATCCATCTTCCCTGTGCTTCGGGAGTGTTAGGAAAGACTATCGTTGCATCCTTACCGTCGAACTTAAAGTCCGCTCTTTTGTAACCGTGGTATTCAGAATATGTATACATTTCGCCGCTCATTTTTTAAGTGTGACTGTGCTGTGTTCTTTGATCGCACGCTTCCAACATTTGTGGCACATTGCAACATAGCTTTCGTTTCCGCCGAGCATAACCTGAGATCCTTCGGTGATAACCTTTCCATCCGGAGAAATTCTCGCGTTAACTACAGCTTTTGAGCCGCAGGAGCAGATCGTTTTAATCTCCGTAATGGAATCGGCAAGCTCCAGGAGTCTCTGGCTACCAGGGAAAGTGTGGGTAAGAAAGTCTGTACGAAGACCGAAGCACAGAACGGGAATATTGTACTCATCAACGATCTCACGAAGCTGATCTATCTGTGCGGGTGTAAGGAAGTTTGCTTCATCGGCAATAATTACATCAGTATGACCGCATTTGTCAAACTCCTCAATTATGTTTGCACTTGGGGAGATAACATACGCTTTTTCGGCCAGACCTATACGAGATCTGATAATTTCCGCACCGTCGCGTGTATCAGCCGAAGGCTTTATGAGCCAAACGCTCATCCCACGCTCTTCATAGTTGAACTTTGTTATAAGCACCTGAGCTGTCTTTGAAGAGCCCATCGCGCCGTATTTGAAATATAACTTAGCCATAATTCACTCCGTTGTTTTCGATTAATTATATTATACTGCATTAAGCGAAAAAACTCAAGTGCTTTTTCACTCCCATATCTCGATTCCGTTAACTCTGCGGTTAAGGCTTGCACAGTTGTTTTTTCTGAATCCGTGAGCCTCAAGATAAGCCTCTCCTTCATCAAACCAACAGGTAAGACGCTCTGTATAATGACAGTCGGAAGCAATAATTATACGCCCGCCGAGCGACTTTATCTCCCGAAGAATAAACCCTGCAGGATACGGTTCCCGTCTGAGTCCACGGGCTATCGCACCTGTGTTAAGTTCAAAAGTATCGCAGTATTTGAGGCATTCTCTTGCTGCCGTCCTTGCAATATCCATATACCGCTTGTCATCCTCGGGAACAAGTGAATACTTCGTCACAAGGTCAAAATGCCCGATTATGTCAGGTTTGCAGTTTTTTACGTGTCGAACAAGGCTTTCATAATACGCCTCGGAGTAGTTCACCATACTTCCGCCGAACAGATCCTTTGCCAGCTCAAGCTGTACTTCCCCCGAATAGTCCACAGGATAGCTCTTGCCGCGATGATGCATCTCATGAACCGATGCGAGAATATAGTCGTAGTCAATTGTTGGAAGCTCCGAGTCACCGTCGAGCTCAACACCTGCATATACCGCGATCTTTCCGCGATATTCCTCAGCCAGAGCGCGGATCTCCTCAAAGTTTGCTTTGACCTTGTCCTTTGGCATACAGTAATCAATCTGCTCGGGAGCATAGCTGTGATCGGAAAATCCAATAGCTGTAAATCCGCAGTTAATTGCAGCCTCGATCATCTGACGAACCGTAGCGTGACCGTCGGAATAATCGGAATGTGTATGAAAATTGGATCGTTGCATTGTTCTTCACCTTTCTCTCTAATTGAGAAGAAAAAATCGTAAAAATTCAGTATAATTGACAAAAAGTATCAAAAAGTTTATATTTGGATGTTTTCAAATTCACACAATAGTGCTATAATATAGTAAAACAAAGGATAGGTGGAGTTTGATTATGCTTGAAAATCACTTTTTACATATTTCCGACAAGCTTCGTCTTGCATTTTACAAACGAGTTTTTCCGTTGTAAGAGAACGTGAAGGCAGCCTCAGCGCCATGGAAGTGTTCTCTCTTGAAGTAATATATCTTCTCGGAGCGCCTACCGTCAGCGAATTTGCGGACTTCATCGGTATCTCCCGCTCTGCCGCTTCTTATAAGGTAGCTATGCTCATGCAAAAGGGGTACATTACCAAGGAAGCGTCGGAAAACGACAAAAGAGAGTTCAAACTTGTTCTCACAGAAAAGTATCTCAAGTATGTAAAGCTGTATGAAGAAAGCCTGAAATTCTTTGTAATTCAGGGTGAGAAGAAGTATACCCATGAGCAGCTTTCGGAGTTCGAAAATACTCTGACTGCCCTTGAGGAAAGCTATAGTGAGATAGAGGACCTTATTTGAGAAGAGTAAGTCCACCTAAACTAAATTATATCATGCATAGCAATACAAGTCAATATTTGTTCCCCGCACAAATTTACTTTTCCACTTGACAACGGCGAAATGCTTGTATATAATAAAGAATGTATGTATATAATAAAGGCGATGACGGAACGAGTAGGTGTGTGGGTTACCACGGCAGAGTCACAGAGAGTCGGCAACAGGTGCGAGCCGATACGATGCAGCACTCGAAAATCACTCCCGAGCCGCAGGGTGAGTTTGCGTATGCAATGTAGCCTTTGCCGCAATCCCGGCGTTACATGGGAACCGTATCATGTGTGCGAGTGGTTAATAAGCAGAATTTTTCTGTCCCGGACGTCTTTCCGGGATTTTTTGTTTTATGGCTACAGGTACCACGAAAAAATATTTACAATAAAGTTTTTGAAAGGGGTTCGGTTACAGATCAAGTCTGTTTCCGAGAACGAACAAAGCTATGTACAACAAGGTTCAAACAAATCTGAATTTCGTAGAGCGCGAACGTGAAGTGCTGAAATTCTGGAAGGAGAACAAGATCTTCGAGCAGCAGCTGAAGGACAGCGAAGGCAGACCGGGTTACACATTCTACGACGGTCCTCCGACAGCTAACGGTAAGCCTCACATCGGTCACGTTCTCACTCGTGTAATCAAGGATATGATCCCCCGTTACCATTGGATGAAGGGTCGCGATGTTCCGAGAAAAGCAGGCTGGGACACCCACGGTCTTCCTGTTGAGATTGAGGTCGAAAAGAAACTGGGTCTTGACGGCAAGGAACAGATCGA
>JAGBGV010000206.1 GCA_017935805.1 Clostridia bacterium
CATGATGTATCCGCGGTTGAGATTACTTCATAAACTCTTGTCTCCTAACGGTGCAATTTTTATTAGCATCGATGATAGTGAGTATACAAACTTGAAGATCATTTGTGATGAAATATTTGGATCAGGAAATTTTGTTGAAACTCTTGTTTGGCAGAAAAGAACATCCCCTGATGCCAGAAAAGTCATTAGTAGCGGTCATGAATACATAGTTATTTATACCAAGGATAGTACTTCCTCATTACCTATATTCAATTTGCTTTCCTTGGAAGGCAAGGATGCGGAAAAATTCAAAAATCCTGATAACGACCCACGTGGTCCGTGGGTTTCCTCAGATTTTACCGCCCAAGGATGGCGGCCTAATCAAATGTATGAAATTACAACGCCAAGTGGCTTGAAAATGACTCCTCCTGAAGGACGTTGTTGGCGACATCTTGAAGATGTTTATAAACAATTATTGTCTGAGGGACGCTTATGGTTTGGAAGCGATGGGAAAGGTGTCCCAAGAAAAAAAACTTATTTAAACGAGAAAGAAGGAAAGGGTGTTTGGACTTGGTGGACAAATGAAGAAGTAGGTCATACCCAAGAAGCCACACAAGAATTAGCTTCTATTTTGGGTAAAGCGATTTTTGACTATCCTAAGCCCATTCGCTTGATAAATAGAATCATACGCCTTGCCTCCGATCCTGGTGATATAATTTTGGATTCGTTTGCAGGTTCGGGTACTACTGCCCACGCTCTTCTCAACTTGAATAAAGATGGCGGAGAACGAAATTTCATTCTTGTAGAAATGATGGACTACGCTGACAGCATTACTGCTGAGCGCGTAAAGCGAGTTATCAACGGCTACGGCGAAGGTAAAAATGCAGTCAAAGGCACAGGCGGAGACTTTAGCTTTTACGACCTCGGCGACACATTGCTCCTTCCCGACGGTAACTTGAACGAAGATGTCGGTGAAGCAAAAATCCGTGATTATATTTGGTACACCGAAACGAAAGAGCCTATGACGGATACTGTTTCCGCGGATGAGCCTTATTGTCTCGGTACGAGCCGTGACACCGCTTACTACTTCTACTACAAGAAGGACGAAATCACAACACTTGATTATGATTTCCTCTCAACCGTAAAAACCAAGGCGGCAGGATATATCATTTACGCCGACCTTTGCACCATTTCCGACGAGGAACTGAAAAAGTGGAACATAACATTTAAGAAAATTCCGAGAGATATAGCGAAGGTGTAATATATGATTGACAAAAAGTTTTTGAGCGAATTCAGGGGTGAAATCAATTTATCCGACTGGTGTTATTTCAAATATAAAAATAATAACAATCGCAATCAGTGGAAGTGTATTTGTTCGGCGATGGATTGGATTGAAGTGTCTGCCGAGTATATTTGTGCGCATCCGCTGTCTTCCATCAAAAGCCACCAGAGCATTGAACTGTACTCTTATCTTTCCTGCGTTGACATTATTGTTGAGGCTATCGAACAACTTCACCGCGTGATATTCTCTACACGGAAGCAAGTGTTTGAAAACGAGTCTGACTGTTTTGGGGGTAATCAGTTCCATCAGAACGACAGAACGTATTTTAAAACTTTAAGAGCTTGTTTCGGGGCTCATCCGGTTAATTTGGACGATCCCGACGATATAGAAGCGAAACGTTTTGCATCATGGTCAGGCGGAGGATTTGGAACTAATAATTTTTCTGTAATCCTTTACAGTAATAAACCTAACGGACAATATATCACGTTAGGAATGAAATTTGCTCAAGTAGACCACTTTGTCGAAAAATATTAAAACCATTTAATTGCTTTAAAACAAGAATTGCACTTACAGGATGAAAAATTCCGAAAGAAAAAGGCAAAAAACAAAATTGAGCGTTGCAACGACCCTGTTGAGCAATTAAAAATCTTAAAAAAAGAGAGTAGTGAACGGCTAAATAACGATTATCTATAATGTGTTTTCTGTTTTCGGCGGTCAGCAAATCCTTTTTTGCGATACCGCGCAACAGTTTCTTGGCAGCTCTTAAATATTCCTCGTGAAGCATTTGCCGACCTCCTTTCATCAGGCGTTTTTATAAATGTTCTCCAGTACCATATCAATCGGGTACTGCTTCTGTGCATAGGCGGGATCCCCCAAGGCACGTTCATAACAATTCTTTGCATATGCCTTGGCGCGGTCACAGGTATCTGCATCGTATTTGCCTCGGCTCTTGTCCTTGCGAATGGAATTATCCCTCTGCTTATAGAGAATATAGATGGGATTGTCTGTTTTCGATTGTTTATTTGCTCTCGTATGCTCGGTGGCGGTTTTGTGGTGCTTGGAAAGTACGGAGCATGGATAGCGGTTGCCCGGCGCAACCGTCTGACAGTAAAGCTGACGGTGAGCGGTGGTCATGAGGAAATACCGTCCGCAATAGCCGCACTTCCAAAGATAATGACCGCACGCCAGACCTTCGAAAAGATCCGCCACAAAGAAATCCATCATGCGTCCGTAGTATACACGTCGCTTGATTTCAAGCTCACCGTCCGCGTTATCCACGATGACAGGAGCAACGGTTGCTCTCGGACGAAGGCTGACGCCCTCTACCATACGTAAGGGATTCGAGCGTTTTAGTTCTTCCGCCATCCTCTCGTCGCTGAAAAACGCAGCCGCCATATTGGCAAGTTCGGACGGTCGTCGGCAGTTATTCTCCACGGCATAGTGGGTAAAGTTCAAAGCCAGCGTGCCGAAGTTGGCGGTGTCAAGACAGAGATAGATATACACGCTCATCAACGCATCGGTCATACGGAACAGCTTTCCCGTTCGCTCTTCCGCTTCATGTGTGGCAAACATCTGCTCATAGTCAGCCAGTCGTTCATCGGAGAACACCTCGGATACTACGGTGCGAGAGTCGGCAACGTTGAAATAGCAAAACGGAGCTACGTTCTTTACGGTATCAAGAATAGAAAATATCCGTTCCCGTATCTCGCGATAAAGCGGTACGCTGTAATCCTCCTGCAAGGTACGGTTGTATTTGAAATACAAATCCGCGCCGAGCTTCACAAGCTCCGTGACAAAATACTTATCAAGAGAACATACGTCGAGAACGGTCTGTCCCTTTTCAAAGGTTCTCTCGCCCAGCGTGAAGGTGCTGTCGGCGCTGTCGATGCAGAAATAATCGAAATTACAAATGCCACTTTTTCCAAATTCAATCAGCGTTCTGTTCATATCAGATGCCCTGCATATCCTTCAAAAGATATACCAGCACGCCCATAATACGCACCTCGTCTCTGACGATGGGTGCATACTTTTCGTTTTCCGCAAGGAGAACGATTTTTTTATTTTTGCGGTCAACGGTATATCTTTTCAACGTTGCACTATCGTCGTCCACGAGAGCCGCGACCACCTGTCCCTCGTCAGCATAATTCTGCTGACGAATCACCACAAGGTCTCCGTCGTCAATGCCGATATCGATCATGGAATCGCCCTTGGCTTTCAACACAAAGAACCTTCCTTGCTCCACAAGAGAGGACGGCAGCGAGATGCTGTCGCCGTATTCCTGCTCCGCATATACGGGCTCACCGCATGCGATCTGACCGGAGATATCCACGCTCTCTCTTGACTGTACCGCTTCAATACGAGGGGTAAGGATGTGCCTTCCGTCATAGGAAAGCTCTCCCGACTCAGTCATACGGTGCAGGTATTTGTGAACCACGCCGTCACTCATGCGCAAGCTCTTTGCGATGGTAGAAATCGTAGGAGTATAGCCATTGTCGGCGTAGTAACCGTCCACGAAATCAATGATCCTTCCCTTAGTTTCCTCACTTAAATATCTCATTTTGCCTCCGTTTTGCTCTAACGAGAATTTATATTCACGATAGAATTATATCATACTTTCTGCATTTTGTCAATCGGTCTGTCACAACTTTTTCGAGAAACGGTTTTTGTCTGTCACAGTATTTTCTTGATTTTTCAAAAGCGGTGACATTTATTAAGTGAGCGGATGTGAGAGCTCCGCTTAATATTGCAGAAAGGAGGATAAGACATGAATGCTTTTCCTCATAAGCTCACCGTGATAGACGGTGAAACTCTCATGGACAAAAGACTTCCGCCAACGAGGTTTTGCGTTGACACTCTGTTGCCGCAGGGATTATGTATCCTCGGCGGCTCCCCAAAGGTTGGCAAATCGTGGTTCGTGCTTGATCTGTGCATTCACGTTGCACGCGGAGATGCTCTATGGAATCTTGCGGTCACGCAAGGAGAAGCCTTGTATCTCTGCCTCGAAGATCCTGAGCGACGGATACAGGAACGGCTCAATACGCTCACGGATGACGTGCCATCCGGAATGTATTTCGCTACGGGCTGTACCTCAATCGAAAGCGGTGTGTGCGATTGGATCAGGGATTTCAAGCGAGAGCATCCCGGTATCGTCTTGGTCGCTATCGATACCTTTCAGCTCATCCGCACACCCACGGGTGACGTTTCCTACGGCAACGATTACGTGGAGCTTCAGCCTCTGCGCACCTTGGCAGACGAGCTTGGGGTAACGCTTCTGCTGGTTCATCACCTACGGAAGATGGGAGATAAGGATCCCATCAACAAGCTCACAGGCAGTACGGGTATCGCCGGCGCGGTGGATGCCATCTTCATCTTGGAGAAGAACGAGCGCGTGGAAAACAATGCCACCCTGTATGCTTCGGGGCGTGACATCCGTGACCGCAAGATCAATTTGGAAATGAACGCCGTTACCTGTGCGTGGGAACTGATTACCGACAGTTTGAAAAATCCCGAGATCGTCATGCCCGATGAACTGATTGCGCTGTATCACTTCATCAGGGATGCAACGGAGTTCATCGGGAGCAACACCGAGCTGACGGAACGCATCGGCAAGGAGCTTTCTCCGAAAGGGCTGAAGCAGATGATGAACCGATGGCGATTTCAGCTGGAAGCACTTGGGGTGTACTTCCAGAGCAAACGGAGCAACGGTCAGAAATACGTGGTGGTCAAATACCTGCCCGACCTACCTCGCGGTGACTCAAGTGCCTCAAGTGACTCTCTTTCTTCTGTCCTCGAAGAATCCGTCCCTTTCGTCCCTTGCGTTCTTGAGAAAGAAGGTGAGATATGACGGCTTTCCACTTTTACACGGCTTTAGCCGTGGCGAAGCAGAGCGCATGGCTATCCGCCAAACGCAAAAACGCGGGAGACCCGCAACCCCTTCAAAATTTTACGTGTCAGAAAGGAGAATCATTTGAGAACACGTGACGTTTCTATTCCTTTTCGAGTGACAGAAAAGGAGCTTCAAGAGATCGATAAACGGGCGGAGAAAGCGAAACTCGACCGCACAAATTATCTGATCACCTGCGCCCTAAACAAAAAGATTACCGTGCTGGAAGACCTCAAGCCTCTGCTTTCCGAGCTCAAGCGCATCGGAAACAATCTCAATCAGCTCACAAAGCTATCGAACATGGGGCAGATAAAAACGGTCGATCTGTATGAAACGAGGGCGGCGATGGACGCTCTCTACAGCGAAATCTTTCGGATCGCGCGGACAAAGGACGGTGATAGCTGATGGCAATTGTCAAATACGTTCAGTATAAGATCGGCGGCAACTCCACGCCGTCCTCGATGCAAGAGGTTATAAATTATTGCCTCCAGCCTCACAAAACCAACTACGGAGAGGAAGACAGGCTCTGCGCCGTCTCTGGGTTGAACTGCAATCCCGACTTCGTATACGATGAATTCATGGCGACCAAGGTACTCTACGGCAAGGAGAAAGGCATCTATTTCTATCACTACGTTCAAGCCTTCCATCCCGACGATGACCTCACGCCCGAAAAAGCCAACCGCCTTGGCATGGAGTTGGCAAAGGAGTGGGCAGGCCACGAGGTCTTGGTCGCCACCCACGTGGACAGAAAGCACCTCCACAACCACATCATAATCAATTCCGTGAGTCATGAAAACGGATTGAAACTGAGGCAGACCCCAAGCACTCTTAAGCATTTGCGAAAGGTAAACGACCGCATCTGTATGGAGAATGGGCTCTCAACGCTTCCTCCGTATGAGAAAAAGGATGGCGCTTCCTCCCTCGGTAACCGCGAGTATTACCCGGCAAAGCGCGGTAACAGTTGGAAGTTCCGTCTGCGAAACAACATCAAGATTGCCATGGAGTGGAGCTACACCCGTGAGGAATTCATCGAAAACATGCTCCGTCTCGGCTACGGTGTACGCTGGGAGGACGGACGAAAAAACATCACCTACACCTGCTTTCGGGAAGACAAATATAAGGATGGCAAGTACCGAAAGTGCAACGACGATAAGCTGTCCGACGAAAAATATCTCAAGGAGGTAATGTCTTATGAGTTCGAGATCAGACAGAGATCTCTCCTTCGACGAGCTGATGAAGCTCAACGAAACACAACCGACACCGCCGCCCGAGCCCATGCCGATGGTGCAGATGACAGTCGAGGACTGGGAACGGCTCTCGGTTATGATCCGTCGGCTGGAAAATCTGATAGATGGACAGGCAGCGACCGAGGGTCTGATGACCGAAACGGCAGAAAAATACCTGTCGGCGATGAAGAAAACGGCAGAGGAAGCCAACGCTTCAGTGAAGAAAACGCTGGAGAAATTGGATCGGATGTACACAGAACAGGTTGGGAAAGCGAGCGCGATGCTCTCGGAAAGAATCGAACGCCGGGCGATTCGAGAAGATGCCCTGTGGTGGCTTCGCCTACTCGGAATGGCACTCCCCACCATTCTGGTGTTAGTAATGTCGGTCTGTTACGGATGGCTTCCGCTGGGCTGAGATCCTGTGAGGACGATAAAAACAAAACGCCCGAGGAAATTGAAGCCAAAGAAAAGGCACGCCTTGCAGCCTCTAATGCAGGTGCAATAGCAGGTTCTGCTATCGGAGTCGCGTTGGAATTGCACCACCGTCATGACGATAAAGGTCTTGACGCTGAAGAAGCAATCGAAGAAAGCAACGGCGACGGACAGACAGGACCTGTTCTTTCTATGTAAAAATTATTATGAAACGAGGTAATTAACCTATGAAAAAATCAAATGTCTACACTCTTTTTGAAAACTATCCCGACGCTATGAGCCTCAAGCAGTTTGCCGAGTGTCTCAATATTAGCACCAAACTCGCCGCCCGTATCCTTAACGAGGGCAAGATCCATTTCGCCATGGCCGGCAGAGAGTACCGTGTCGCCAAGACGTCCGTCATCGAATATCTTACCGGTGGAAGTCAGTCTTCTCACAAAAATAATTGTGTTGAAAGTGTAACTTCGAACCCCGAGGACTGGACTTGTCAAGATAAGTGTGGTATTGTGTGTGATACCGAAAACGAAAAGGAGATGAGCTTATGATAGTATCCAAAACAGAATTCATTCTGAATGCGAGCGTCCAGCCCAAAGACGGCAGACTCTACCTTGTATACTCCCACTACGATCCCATTCAGAAAAAAACCAAACCCAAGTGGAAGGCCATGGGTCTTCCTGTCGATGCAAAGAAATCGGTCGTCGAGAAGCGTAAGCGTGAAATGATGCGTGCCTTTGAGGAAGAAGAATACAGGTTGCGCGAGGGGTGGACAGACCCTTCCTGCTATCCCTTGATCGATTTTCTCAACGAATGGGCAGACAAGAGCCACAGCCAAAAGAAGATTCAAGACTCCACCTACTCCGCTTATAAGCGAAATATCAACGGTCACATCAAGCTGTTCTTCGGCGAGAAAGTCACTCTCGCCGATTGCAAACCCAAGCTGGTCAACGAGTTCTACGATTGGCTTCGCAACAAAGGCGACAGCGAATGTACCGTTCTGCATTATCATAATCTCCTGCATGCCGCGTTCCAGTACGCGATCAAGCAGGAGATTTTTGAATTCAACCCCCTCATCCGAGTGGACAGACCCAAGGCGAAAAAATATAAAGCCTCCTACTACTCGGTAGAGGAGGTTAAAACGCTGGAGTCCTTGGCTGAGGACGATCCGCTTTATATCCCCATCATCCTTGCCGCTTACTGCGGTGTCAGACGAAGTGAAGCGCTCGGCGTCACATGGGATAACGTGGACTTTGAGAAAAACGAAATCCACATTCATCAGAAGGTGGTAGAGGTAACGGTTGACGGAAAAACCGATATTCTTATCAGCGACGAGATGAAAAATGAAACCTCACGGCGTACCATCCCCATGGTTCCCATGGTGGTGGAAGCGCTGAAACGGCATAAGGCAAGACAGGAATTCCACCGTCAGCAGTTCAGGGATGCTTATTCTACCAAGCATCTTGATATGGTGTGTGTCAACCCCATGGGCGACCTTCTTCGACCCAACTACGTCACCACCCACTTCGCATACCTCCTACGCAAATACGGGATGCGTAAGATCCGCTTCCACGACCTCCGCCACACCTGCGCCTCCTTGCTCCTCGCCTCCGATAACAATATGAAGGTGATTCAAATGTGGATGGGTCACAGCAGCATGAAGACCACAGCCGACATCTATGCGCATCTCGATATGAGTGCCAAGAATACGGCGGCAATCGCTCTCGCCCACCTCTTCCGCCTTAACGATGACGATGAAGCGGAGGAATAAGCTATGCTGGACGATAACGAGATCTCTCTGGAACAGCTCTACAAAATGCTCCACGTGAGTAAGCGTAAGGCGGTATGGATGCTTCAGAACGGAGTCATCCCATGCCGAGTGCGCAACTCCTCCACGCACAAATACGCCATCCGAATTGAGGATGTGGAGCTTTATCTGGAACGCTCCGACAGAGAGAAAAGAGATGAAATACCGC
>JAGBGV010000207.1 GCA_017935805.1 Clostridia bacterium
AGGCAACGGCGACTAAGGCATATAAGGCTCTTGCAAGAGAGCAGAAAAAGCTTGGCGTTACCGATGAGGTTGAGCTTTACCATATGTTCGGAGAGAAATATCCCGATCTTCAGAAGTACATAGCTGTTCCCGCCGCTCTTGTTGAGAAGCCTGAGGAGGAGCTTGACGAGGAGGCATATCCCGAGGTAGACGTTGACCAGGTTGACATTCTGTTCCTCGGTGACTATGATAAGTATGTTGAGTATATCGATGCAGGTTGGCTCTCTAAGCTGAATGACCAGCTCAATAGCACGGCAAAGAAGCTTACTTCTTATATTTATCCTGCGTTCCTTGATGCTGTCAAGGTCAATAAGAGCTATTACGCAGTTCCTAATAATACGGTAATTGGCGAATATACCTCCTTGCTTGTTAACAAGGAGATGTGTGATAAGTATTCCGACCCCACACAGATCACTTCTCTTGCTACAGCGCTTGATCTGATTGAGACGGTTGCAAAGTATGAGAAGGATTACGACCCGGTTTGGTCAAACAGCTATGACGGAATGACCAACGTGCACTATTGGTCTGTTGACTACGTTGAGAATACGGTGAATGGAAGAATTACACGCGAATTTTCGATCGATCCCACCAAGTTCTCCACGCTTGGCGCTATGTACAGAGCCGATTATACCTCGATGACCTCTGACCCGAACATCTATTCGTTTGGTAATCTCATGGATGATCAGGTGTATGTTGAGCAGCTCATCGCGCTCAAGACCATTGAGCTTAAGGGCTATCGTGGCGAAGAGGGTTCTGAGAAGGATTTTGCTGTTGGCGTGATCAAGGGTTCGGGCGAGGAGATCGCAAAGTACGAGGATAAGTACTATAACGTTGTTCTTGAGTATCCCGTTGCAACCGAGGATGACCTTTTCGGCAGTATGTTTGCTGTTTCCAGTTACACCAGTAATTTGACCCGTGCAATGGAGATCATCACGTATCTGAATACGGATGCTGATTTCCGAAATCTGTTCCAATACGGTATCAAGGGTGTCAACTACGAGCTCAACGATGATGAGTGTGCAGTCAGAACCGAAGAGAACCTCTATAATATGAACATTTACAAGACGGGTAATATTTTCGTTGCTTACCCGGATGCTGATATCGGAATGACCTATCAGACCCTTGAAAATGCAAAGAAGCAGGATCTTGAGGTTGTTACGAATCCCACCATGGGCTTCACCATTGTTTCCAGTGACTTCCCGGATCTGAAGAACATCAAGACGGTTCTCCAGGCCTCCGAGGAATTCAATGCCAAGATCGAGGCTTGCACCACCGTCGAGGAGCTTGAGGCTGCCATTAAGCTTTGCAACGCAGAGATTCAGGGTGGTATTTATAAATCCTCCATTGCTCAGAAGGCAATGTACAGTACGATGGACGGAGATTCCAATTTCTCGGTTTACGCACTGTATATCAAGTGGGCAAAGGCCATGGGTTACTTGGATCAGGAATAATAAAAGTGAGTCGGGCTATTGCTGCACAACGGCAATAGCCCGATTTTTAAGGAGAAGGTATTGAAATACACACATTTGATTTGGGATTTTAACGGCACGGTTCTTGATGACGTGGCGATTGGAATAGAGTCGGCCAACGCGTTGCTGGCAAGGTGCGGTGTGAAAGCGATCCCATCGGTCGAATACTATCGTTCGGTGTTCGGATTTCCGATCCGTGACTACTATGCGCGGCTTGGTATTGATTTCGAAAAGACCTCGTTCGAGGAGCTTGCGCCGATTTGGGTTGAAGAATATCTCTCACGCGCGGAAAGAGCAACATTGAATGAAGGCGTCATGGAAACCATGGAGGCGGCACGGCGACTTGGCGTGTCGCAGATTCTCCTGTCGGCGACCGAGATCGATATGCTGAAGGGTCAGCTTTCTGCGCTCGGTATGGAGACGTGCTTTGATGGCGTGTTTGGCATGGACAACATTCATGCAGTGAGCAAAGCTAAAAGAGCGGAGATGTGGTGTCGAGATAATCCGAATGCAAGGCCGCTGTTTTTTGGGGATACCGATCACGATTTCGCGGTGGCTACGGCAACGGGGAACGATTGCGTTTTGTTTTCGGGCGGACATCAATCCAAAGAACAATTATCAAAACTTGGTTGCCCTATTGTTGACAAAATTGCAGACGTTATCTATTATCTCGTTTAAAAAATATTGACAGCGGAGAGCTCCTCGAGAAGCCTGAGTTCCTCAAAGGCTACGCGGAGAAGCTCCGCTGTTTTTTCGTATTCCGCGCGGTGACCGTGTCTTTTATATATAAGAAGGGAAGTGATCAGCTCGCTGACTTTGTCAATCTTGTCGTGAGAAACAGATGCTTGAATATAATTTTTTTCTTTTTCCCATTTGATTCGGATTCCTTCAAGATCGGTAGGTGCGTTTGTGCCATCGGGAAATTCGGCATACTTAAGGGTCACAATAAAATCGTCTACAGTACGATTGATGTAAATCGCGTTGCCGACGATGACAGCAATCATGAGCGAAAAAAACACGCAGACAGCAGCAAAAGCCTTCATTTCATGATACCGTTCCTTTGAATAACGTTGACTCTGTCGGAATCATCAAGAGTCATGAGAAAGACTTCTTTCAAAGAAGTTTTTTGTTTTTTGAG
>JAGBGV010000208.1 GCA_017935805.1 Clostridia bacterium
TTAACACCATTATAAGGAGTTAAAACATAAAAATCTTTTAATATGTATTTATTCATTTCACGCCATTCTTTTGTACAAGCTTTCAATGGTTCATAATCCATTTTTTTATCAGTATAAAAACCTGCAGTAATTGAAAAATGTCCTAAATATGTCGCTCTTAAAATATATTGATCAGTAACACCATTTTCAAGTTGGCCACCAGATTCTTTTCCTACTGCCCCATTGAATGGAATCCATTTAGAAAATGAAGATGTCATTGCTAAACGAATAGCAGCACGGATGGGCTGACGGTCCGAAGGGGTACACCGCTTACACTCGCGTTTGGAGAAACGATGAGTTGGAGTTGAATTTTGATATGCCGATCAGGCTGCACTATCCCGAAGAGTGGGAAGAGGACGTAATTTACACCGATATGTCATGCAGCACGGCGGATTTCCAAGCGGCAGGACCGATGACTGTGTATCACCGTGATGATGAGGATGACTACGTTGCCGTGACGAGAGGACCACTTACCCTTGCCGCTGACAGCCGTACGGGAAAGTCTGCGGATTCGGTGTTTGATGTTCCCACAGGCGGAGAAGTATGCGAGAGCAGCATTATTGACGGTGTGCCTTGTCTTTTGAAGATGAGATTCACCCCTGAGGCGGGCGAGCCATATTATTTGGTGGATTATGCCCACGCGGGACGTGACTGGAATACTGTGATTGCTGCATGGCTGCGAACAAAAAATGAAAAAGGATCGGTTTAGCGCCGGTCCTTTTGCTGTCATGAATCAAAAACAGCTTACCGTTGCTCGTGTGAGTCGGTAAGCTGTCATTCTTCTTTACTTTACAAGATGTCTCTTGATCTTTCTGGAGGATGTCTTTTCAAATTCAGTCTTTCTGAACTCGATCTTGTGGATCTGCTTGAAGGAGGGAAGACGCTTGTTCAGAGCTGTGATCGCCTTCTGGATAGTGCCGCGGAGCTCACATTCATCAACATCCTTGTACTTTTCGTATGCGGGAAGAACGATTGCAACAAGCTTTACGCCGTTTTCCTCTTCTCTGCCCACAACAACGGATTCAGCGATCTCATCGATCTTTTCCAGATATTCCTCGATCTCCTCGGGGAACACGTTCTTACCGTTGTCAAGGACGATAACTGACTTTGCACGGCCTGTCAGGTAGATGTAGCCGTCCTTATCCATGTAGCCAACGTCGCCGGTACGGAACCATCCGTCCTCGGTGAATGCAGCTGCGTTTGCTTCTTCGTTGCCCATGTAGCCCATCATTACGTTGTCACCCTTAACCTGGATCTCACCGCTGATGAAGCCGAGCTCGTTTGTTTCAAGACCGTCGATGCGAACCTCGTTGCAGGGAACTGCAGGACCAACGGAGCCGGGCTTGCGCTTGAAGTAAGGTGTTACCGCTACGAGAGGAGAGCACTCAGTGATGCCGTATCCCTCGTAAATGGAGATGCCGAAGCTTTCAAAAACAGATGTCAGCTCGGGAGAAAGAGCCGCGCCGCCGCAGATGATCTTCTTCAGTCTACCGCCGAATGCGGAGCGAACATCCTTGAACACCTTCTCGGAAAGGTCGATGCCTGCAAACTTCAGTGTGTGAGCCACCTTTGTTGCAACGCCGAGGATCTTATCCTTGCCGGAGTTCTTTGCCTCGCTGAGGATGCGCTTATACATTGTAGTAACAAACAGAGGAACGAGAGTAAGACCGGTAGGACGGTATTCCTTGAAGTCCTTCATAACGTGACGCAGGGAAGTGCAGGCACAGAATTTCATGCCGTAGCAGCTGCCTGCGATGGTGCACATAAGCTCATATGTGTGGTGGAGGGGGAGAACGGAAACGAGAACGTCGTCAGCCTCAAAGTCAACAGTTTCGCAAGCGGACATTACGTTTGAGAAGATGTTCTTCTGGCAGAGCATAACGCACTTGGATGTACCTGTTGTGCCGGATGTAAAGAGAAGCTCACAGCAGCGCTCTACGTCTGTATCAGCGAAGAATTCAGCCTCGCTTGCGCTGCCCATTTTTGCAAGTGTGTCGAGAGAGAGCACATTGCCGTTCGCGGTGGACTCAAGCTCTTCCTGATTAATTGGAATAAGGCAGTTTACTGTGGGGTGCTTCTGATCAAGGATCATTTCCTTGAATACAGGATTGAACGCCTTTGCGTGAACTACTGCAGATACGTCTGCATATTCAAAGAACTTTGAAATTTCTGCCGGGTCAAGCTCCTTATCCATGGGAACAACAACGTTGCCGGATGCGAGTGTTGCGAGGTGAGCTGCGATCCAGTAGGGGGATGTTTCTCCGATCACAGCGATCTTCTTGCCGCCCTCGCCGTAGAGCTCGCGGAAGCCCTTTGCGATATTTGTTACAAGTGCGGCGAAATCAGCGTAGGAGATCTCCTTTACCTCGCCGTTTTCCTTCCATGCGTAGAAGATTCTCTCGCCGTGTACCTCGTAAGCTGCAAGGAGCTCTGCTACGTTGTTAGCTTCAAGATATATTCTGTCGGTCTTCTTTTTGTTTACTACTCTGATACGCTTGTTCATACGTTCTCCAATTCCAAATTAAAACGGCTCGTGGCCGCGTATTTTTGATTATTTTATTCAGTAATTGCGGTCAAGTTGCCGCTGAGCTTCTCCATAACATTATAGAATATCTCGATATGGTCGGATGATATTCCTTCTGTGGCTTTTTCCACGGTTCCTTCAACTATTCGGTTGATCTCTCCCATTATCTGTTTGCCGAGAGGAGTGAGGATCATGCGCTTTTTGTACTGCTTTTCGTCTCCCACAGAGAAGTCAACGTAGCCTTTTTTTCTCAGATCCCCTGCTGTGCGGGAGATGAATGCCTTGTCAACGCCGCACGCCTTTGCAAGCTCGCCCGCTGTCAGTCCGTTCTCGGACTTATCAAGTGAGCAGAGAAACATGACGTGCATACTGTGCAGGCCGTAGGATGACATCTGGGTGTTTTTATATTTCTGCACCTTTTTGCTGATAGTTTCCATTGCCATGGAGAAGCGGAAAAATCTTTTTTCTGCTGTTTTGTTCATTTGGACCTCTCCGCAAAAAAATACGCCAAAATTGTTGACGTGTCATCATTGTAACATATGATATAGCTTTTGTCAAGGGCGAATGTGACATATATTTCGAAATATTTGTACAATTTTATATACAAAAACATCCTGCCGCTACATCCCGCATTCGGTAAGCAGATCTGAATGTTCACACCCACTTGCAAGAATTTCCTGTTTGTGGTATAATATCTCCAAACGAAAAAGGAGATAGCCTTATGTCCGACAAGAAAAAACAGTTTTTGCAGGCGGTTAAATTCACTCTGTTCTCAATTTCCGCAGGTATCATTCAGATAGGCTCCTTTGCCTTGCTGGAAATATTCATCAAGGATTACTGGATCCCGTATCTCATCTCCCTTGTGCTGTCTATTCTGTGGAATTTCACACTGAACCGCCGCTACACCTTCAAGTCAGCCGCCAACGTTCCTGTGGCAATGGCAAAGGTGTTCGGATTCTATATTGTATTCACGCCCATCTCAACTTATCTCGGGGATCTTGCCGAAGCTGCGGGAGTAAACGACTTTATCATTCTTGCAGTTACCATGATCTGCAACTTTGTCCTTGAGTTTTTGTTCTGCAAGTTCGTTGTATACCGCGGAAAGGAAAACACCCTGGAAGAGAAGAAGTAAGGCGCAGTCAGTCCTGCTGTGAACTCTTGAAAAACCAAAAAGCAAGCGCTTATGACCCATTTTTGTGAGTTATAAGCGCTTTTGTTGTATTAATTTACACGAGAATCAGGCACAGACCGAGCAGGAGTCCGAGGAAAGTAAAGTTGAGGATGGAGAACAGCTTGATGTAGCTGCCTGCCTTGCCCGGGTTGTGGGAGTTATATGTTCTGAAGGTAATAAGGCTTGCGAGGGATGAGATGAGAGTGCCGCATCCGCCGATATTCACGCCGTAAAGGAGAGGCTTCCAGCTTTCGGTGAACTTTGAGAGCAGGATTGCTGAGGGAACATTGGATATACCCTGGCATGAGAAGGACGACACGATGAGGGATGCTTTGTCGGAGTGGGAGAGCAGGCTGCCCATGAGATCCGACACCACGGTGATGCGGGACATATTTCCTGAGAAGATAAAGAAGCATACGAAGGTGAGCAGCAAACCGTAGTCAACTTCACGAAGTGCCTGTCTGTCAAGGAACAGAAGTGCAAGGGGAATGATTATGAGTCCCAGCTGATAGGGGATCGAGCGGAACACCACCAAAATGGACAGGGCGAACAGTGCAAGGTAGATCACCAGTCTGCCCTTTGGCATTTCGGATCTGCCGCCTGTGTATGAAACGGGAGTGGCGGGCAGAATGAAGCAGCAGACTGTTATCAGCGCAACAGCAAAGAGGAAGGGAGGGAGCATTGTCACCATGAACTCACCTGTGGGGATGCCGAAGTATGAGTACAGGTACAGATTCTGGGGATTGCCGAAAGGGGTAAGCATACCGCCGAGGTTTGCGGCAATGTTTTGCAGAATGAACACAAATGCCATGTGACGCTCGTTGCCTGTGCAATGGAGCACGATGTAACCGAGAGGCAGGAATGTGATCAGCGCCATATCGTTTGCGATAAGCATGGAGCCGATGAAGGTTATATATACAAGGGCGATGGTTGCAAGACGGAGATTCTTCGCAAGTGCGATGATCTTTTCTGCGCACACATAGAAGAAGTTGATTCCCTTCAGTGCACAGATCACCGCGAGAGTGCAGAAGAGGCAGGTGAGAGTGCGGTAGTCGAAATATCCGAGGTAAGCGGCGTCCGGGGGAACGATCACTGAGGTGACTGCCGCAAGGGCTGCCGCGATGCACAGTACCGGGTTGCGCTTGACGAATAAACCGATTTGCTCAAGCAGTCTGCTGAGAGAAAAGTGCAGATCGCGGTGGCTGCGGTGGTGTCTCCGTACAACATGAGTTTTGTTCATTATGCCCTCTTTATGTCTGAAATTTTGTGCAATATCACATTTTTGCACACAAGCATTATTATAATACTGCGGTGGGGGATAGTCAATCGGCGATGTGATGATTTTTTTGCCTCCGGCAGGGTTGTTTTTGGGAATTTGTACTGTGCGGGCTTTGCCGCGCCGTTACGGCTGACGATACTTCGTATCGTTGCCCGGCTGTCCGCATCAAACAGGCTCAAACTGCACTTTTCTCTTTTATCTTCAACCGAACTTATTCGTTTAACCCAAGTTACCGCTATCGCGGAGATGATAAGAGGTGTAAACGTTGACACCTCTTATCAATCACCCAACGCCAAGGGGACAAGAGCTTGTGTTCGATTGACTCGTCAATCTTCACACTGCGCTGTTTTCCCCTTTGGATACCCCTTTTGTCCCTCGTGCAGCTAAACCGTTTCGTTAACCACACCCATTTTATTTCTGCCGCTTCACATTGCCGTCCCGACTAACCGCCGTCTAACAACCTCGACCTTCACTTTACCTCTCTTTCTCTGATTTTCAATTTTTCATTTCATCTTGTATCTTCATAATGATTGTGGTAAAATATATAAAACGGAGTTTTGTGAAAGGAG
Organism: Clostridia bacterium; assembly: GCA_017935805.1. The sequence goes on from JAGBGV010000208.1 coordinate 5,583, forward strand.
AGCTTATGAAGAACAATCTGTTCAAGCTGCATTCGCCATTTGAGCCTACGGGAGATCAACCTGAGGCTATTGCGCGGCTGACCGACGGTCTCAGATCGGGAATGAAATACCAGACCTTGCTTGGCGTTACCGGCTCGGGCAAGACCTTTACCATGGCCAACGTCATTGCAAACCTCAACCGTCCAACCATTATCCTCTCCCACAACAAGACCCTCGCTGCACAGCTTTGTACGGAGTTCCGCGAGTTCTTCCCGGAGAATGCGGTGGAGTATTTCGTCTCATACTATGACTACTACCAGCCCGAGGCATATGTTCCCGGCAAGGATATGTATATCGAAAAGGATGCGCTGATCAACGACGAGATCGACAAGCTTCGTCACAGCGCCACATCTGCCTTGTTCGAGCGTCGGGATGTTATTATCGTTGCCAGTGTGTCCTGCATTTACAGCTTGGGTCCCCCGGAGGAGTACAGCGGACAGATCGTCGGACTGCGCCCGGGACTTGAGATATCCATGCGGGATCTTATGGCGCGGCTTGTGTCTATAAGCTACGAGCGCAATGATTTGAATTTCGTTCGCGACAAGTTCAGAGTTCGCGGCGATACCATTGAGATATACCCTGCAGGCTACACGGAACGAGCTATTCGCGTTGAGTTTTTTGGCGACGAGATCGACCGTGTGTCGGAGATCAATCCTCTTACGGGGCAGGTCATCGAATATGTGAACTATGCGGCGATATACCCTGCGACTCACTACGTTATGGATCCCGAGAAGAAGGAAAAAGCCTTCCGTGATATTGAAGAAGAGCTTGAGGAGCGTGTGGCGTGGTTTCGCTCACAGGACAAGCTTCTTGAGGCGCAGCGCCTTGAGGAGAGGACCCGCTACGACATGGAGATGCTTCGGGAGGTAGGCTTCTGCTCCGGTGTGGAGAACTACTCCAGAGTATTCGCAGGACGTGAGCCAGGTGCAACACCTTACTGTCTTCTTGACTATTTCCCCGAAGACTACATCATGTTCATTGACGAGAGCCATGTTACGATCCCTCAGGTTCGCGGCATGAGCGGCGGTGACCGTGCGAGAAAGCAGAATCTTGTGGATTACGGCTTCCGACTCCCCTCGGCTTACGATAACAGGCCGCTGAACTTCAGTGAATTTGAGTCAA